>CAINEZ010000436.1 GCA_903847905.1 uncultured Bacteroidota bacterium | reverse complement strand
TTAATAAAATCGTCATATTCAAAATTACAATATTGTGAGTACATTTTTAAAAACCTGACTTCATCCAAATATCTGTTATTTAAGCCAATATTAACACCATTGAATACATCATCTGCAATGTATTCACGATCTTTTAAAAAGTCATCATTTCTTCGTTTTAAAAATAAAATTACTGTTGTAGTTCCAGTTGCAATAAATGTTTTACTTCCTAATTCTGTTATAGCTTTAATTTCAAAATGTTTTAATAATATTTCGCGCACTTTAGTATAAATACCAGTATTTGAAAGTATTGTTGAAGGCAAAATAATACCGGCTAAGCCATTATCAGAAAGTACCTGTTTTGTTCTTTCAATAAACAACGCTTCTATTTGAGAACTCCTTTCCGATAATATTCCTGGCGCAAGCAAATCAAAATGTGTTTTGCCAACATTCAAATAATTCTTAAATGCTTCAACGGAATAAGGCGGATTTGCAATAACTACATCAAATTTCTTTTTATCTAATTTCAAACTGTCTTGTTCTTCCAAGCCATCGCCAAATATAATATTAGCATCACCGTCCCCATTAATGTAACATGCGATTTGCGATGTTCGGGCAAGGCGATAATCTTTTTCTATTCCGAAAATAAAATCTTCTGCCCATTCTGTACCTTCTCTGTATTCTTCGACTTTTCTTTTTAATTCTAAAGTTAATTTAGATGTATCAATAGTTTTTAAAATTTGTTGAAGTTCTTCAATACTTTCAGTTAAAAAATGCCCTGCGCCACAAGCATAATCAAGTATTTTAGGTAAAAAATCAATATCTTCATTTTTTATTTTTTCATTAATGATATTTTCAAAACCAAGTGATAAAATAATGTACCTTACAATTGGAATAGGTGTGAAAAATTGTCCTTCGGATTGTTTAACTCCGTGATTAAGCATTAATTCAAAAAAATCGCCTAAAACTTGTTGTTTGCTTGTGAAACGGAATTTGTAATTCTGTAGTAATTTTATTACTTCAACAAGTACACGAGAATTTTGGACAAATAACTTTTTATTATGAACTTCTTTAAAAGCAAATTCGTTATTAGTATAATATTTTAGTTCCCTGAAAATAGCTTCAACCTTTTCAATCGGAGTTTGTTTTGGATATGCCTTAATTATTTTGTGTAAATCTTCTTCCGAATAGTAAACAATTTCTTCTTTCAGTTTCTTCATTCCCTTTTGATATAGGGCTTGCAGACGATCAATGATGTGTTCGTATTCTTCATCTTCTTTTACCTGAAAATCCAAAACATCATTATCGTTTTTTTCTTCATCAACTATTTTACAAAGAAAAATAGAAAGTACACGATTAAAAGCATTTGCATTATCTGAAATATTATTATGTCTTAAAATCTCGGCAAACTTGTTAAACAAGCCCTTTGAATCATCAAGATTTTTAAGGTTCTTCTTTTTCAGAGCTTTTAACTCAAGTGAATAGGCAATTGAATCTGCGTCAAAAATTCCATTGAAATGGAAATATTTATTAAAAGACTCTTTCCAGACTTCAAATAGTTCAGTTTTATTATTTGCATCCCTGTAAAGCTTTATGTTTTCTTCTTCAATTTGCTTTAAAGATTTTTCTAAATCTTCTTTTCGGTCTTTAATTTGAACAATCAAATTATCGTAAACAAATTCTTCGTTTTCAAATTTCGAAGTATATAAAACAAGAAACTGAGCATTTTTATCATTATTCAAATAAGCAAATAATTGTCCACCATGTTCCTCCATTTTTTGCTTTTCTTTTTCAAACTCTTGTCCCCATGTTTTACATTCAATAACCAATAAAGATTTCCCATCTTTCCCATAAACACTAATATCAGATTTGCCCCCACCAGTAGAACCTCTGCCTGATGGATGTCTTCTTTCTAAATGTAAATCATTTGGAGAGTATCCTTTTATAAGTAATCTATCAATACATTCAAGCACTACAAGACTCTCGGGAGCAGAAAAATTAGATGTTGTATGGTCGCCTAATTGTATTTGTCCGTCTTCTTGTCTTTCGACTGTTGTTTTCTCATCATTGCGATAAAATATTTTTTCTTTTTTTAAATCGATTTTTATAGCATAGTTATGGAGTTTGTATTCCTTAGTATAAATAAAAAGGTTACTTATGAATCCCAATTTTTCTATAAAAGCCTGTATGTCCATATTTTTTTAGTACTATACCAAATACAAATCTAATATTATTTATTTAATACTCATGTAAAATCCCTTAAATCCGTAAGTAGTTTTTTTTAACCACAATGAACACAAAGAAAAATGCACAAAGGCTCACAAAGCGTTATGTACTTAAACAGATGAAATGAAATCTTTGTGTTTCTTTGCGAAAACCTTTGTGTACTCTGTGGTTTCATATTTTTTTTATTTTTTACTTGCGGATTTTAGGAAAATCATAATTTTTGCGATTACATCCGCAAATATGATATAAATTTTGCGGATTAAACCTAAATTTTTAAAAAATAATCTACCTTGCCTTCGATAAGGCTTCGATGAACTCAGCCTGACATTTACTCAGGCTGACGGAAGGTAGACAAACAACAAACATTTTAATGCGCTTCCAACCAGTTATCGCCGGTGCTTATTTCAACTTCAATGGGAACATTTAGTTGAATGGCATTTTGCATTTTGTCTTTAACGATTTGTTTTACAGTATCAACTTCGTTCCGATGAACATCAAAAACAAGTTCGTCGTGAACCTGCAGGATCATTATTGATTTCAGGTTTTCTTTTTTTAATGTTTCGAAAATATTTATCATTGCAATCTTGATCATGTCTGCTGCCGAACCTTGAATAGGAGCGTTGATGGCATTTCGCTCTGCATAACCGCGTACGACAGAATTGTTGGAATTGATGTCATTGATATACCGGCGTCTGCCTTTAATTGTTTCTACATATCCTAATTTTCTTGCGGAAACAATAGTATTATCCATGTATTTTTTGATCTTTGGATATTTTATAAAATATTGTTCAATTATTTCCGCTGCTTCTTTTCTGGTAATACTTAATCTTTCAGATAATCCAAAAGCGCTGATACCATATATTATTCCAAAGTTGACAGTTTTTGCATTACGCCTCATTTCCCTTGTTACCTCAGAAATTTCAACTCCATAAACTTTTGCGGCTGTTGCAGTATGAATATCTATTCCCTGGTAGAATGCATCTGTCATTCCTTCGTCGCCGCTTAATTCGGCGATTATACGAAGTTCAATTTGTGAATAATCTGCAGAAAGCAAAGTAAATTTATCATTTCGAGGAACAAATGCTTTCCTTATTTCACGACCTCTTTCAGTACGTATCGGTATGTTCTGAAGGTTAGGATTATTTGAACTCAAGCGCCCTGTGGCTGCTACAGCCTGGTTGTAAGAAGTGTGAATTCTGCCTGTGCGCTTACTAACAAGTAACGGCAAGGTATCTACATAAGTTGATTTAAGTTTTGTAAGTGAACGGTAGTCAAGAATTTTTTGAATAATCGGGTGTTTATTTACCAATTTTACAAGAATTTCTTCGCCTGTAGAATATTGTTTGGTTTTGGTAAGTTTAGCTTTTTCAACAATAGCAAGTTTGTCAAAAAGTATTTCACCCAATTGTTTTGGCGAAGAAATATTGAATTCTGTTCCTGCCATAAAATAAATTTCTTTCGTCAGTTCATCAATTTCCCCGAGTAATTGAATTGAATAATCATTCAAGGCTTTTATATCGATCTTTACACCTTCGGCTTCCATAGCTGCAAGTACAGGAACAAGAGGCATTTCGATATTATCAAATAAATTTCTTGTTAAACTTTTTTCAAGTAATGGCTCAAATACTGATTTTAATTGTAATGTAATATCTGCATCTTCGCTTGCATATTCTTTAATTTCTTCGAGAGGAACAATACGCATAGATAATTGATCTTTGCCTTTTTTACCTATAAGTTTATCAATGGGAACCGGCTTATAGTTTAGGAAGTTTTCTGCAAGCACATCCATACCATGCCGCATATCGGGCTGTATCAGGTAATGTGCAAGCATAGTGTCGAAAAGTTTTCCTTTTACATTCACGTCGTACCACTTCAAAATGGAAATATCGAATTTTAAATTCTGCCCGATTTTTTCAATTTCAGTATTTTCAAAAACTTCTTTAAATTCACTAACTATCTGCTGCGCATCGTGGTAATTTTCGGGTACGGGAACATAATACGCTTTGTGTGGTTCAAAAGAAAAAGACATACCAACCAATTCGGATTCATGCGAATTGAGACCTGTGGTTTCAGTATCGAAGCAAAAGGATTTTTTATTTTTTAATAATGTCAGCAATTCCCCGCGTTTTTCTATAGTATCAGAAAGGAAATATTTATGTGCAGTGGTATGAATATCTTTTTTTATAATTGTTTCTTCGTTCACTTTTTCTTCTTTATCGAAGAGAGAAGGGGATTCCTGTTGATTTTTTTCTTCGGAAGGTTTTAAAGATAATTCGGTGAAAACACGTTGAGCAAAATTCCTGAATTCAAGTTCATCGAACAAAGCTCTTAGTTTGGCTTCGTCAGGGTGTTTCCGTATAAGTCTTTCTTCGTCAAGATTAACAGGAACATCTAAAATTATTGTTGCAAGTTTTTTTGAAAAGACTGCCTGATCAGCAAATTCTATAACCTTATCTTTTAATTTCGGATTTTTTATTTTTGATACATTCTGTAATAAATTTTCAAGGTTGTCAAACTCATCAAGTAATTTTCTTGCTGTAACTTCGCCAACTCCGGGAATACCCGGGATATTATCAGATGCATCTCCCCATAAACCGAGCATATCTATAACCTGTTCAGGTCGCTTAATTCCAAACCTTGCGCAAACTTCTTTTATTCCTAACACATCAGCTTTATCGCCAAATCTGCCGGGTCGATAAACAAAAATATTTTCAGAAACCAATTGTCCGAAATCCTTGTCGGATGTCATCATGTATGTTTTAAAGCCTTCCTGTTCCGCCTTTTTAGCAAGGGTCCCGATAATATCGTCAGCTTCGTATCCTTCGGAAAAAATAACAGGGATGTTGAAAGCATCAATTAATGAAATGATGTAAGGAATTGCCGTAGAAAGATCTTCGGGCATAGCTTCACGATGAGCTTTGTATTCGGTAAAGTCATCATGTCTTACAGTAGGTTCCCGAGAATCGAAAGCGACAGCAATATGTGTGGGCTTTTCATTTTTCAAAACTTCAAATAATGTATTGGCAAATCCAAGTACAGCAGAGGTGTTAAGTCCTTTGGAGGTAACGCGTGGATTTTTGTTCATCGCAAAATAAGCTCTGTAAATAAGAGCCATTGCGTCGAGCAGAAAGAGTTTTTTTTGTTCAGGCATTTATAAAAAGTTAACAAGTTTGCAAGGCATAAGACATAACGAGATAGAGGTATAAAGTTATAAAGGTATAAAGGTATAAAGTTATAAAGGTATAAGAGTTTTCCACTATACCTTATTTTTACTATACCTTATAAATCCATATTTCCTATAAAAATAAAATATGTTCAATGTTCAATGTTCAATGTTCAATGTTCAATGTTCAATGTTCAATGTTCAATGTTCAATGTTCAATGTTCAAATTGGGGATAAAGTTAATTAAAAATTAAACTTAAGATAAAGAATAAAAAGCATATTAAAATAATATTTAACTAATTTTAAATTCAGGAATAAATATCGGATTAATTATTTTATAATTTTACATCATAATTAATTTACATTTTATGAAAACAAAAACTATTTCTAAATTATTCATTGCAACTGTTTTTATAATAACAGTCGCATTTATTTTTCCCTTTTGCAATAGTGATAAAAATAATTCTGACAATGCCGGCAAAAAGGTTTTAACAGAAAGAATTCAGTATGATGTTATAATAAAAACCCCTAACCCCGATTTCGACTGGTGGATGCAAAATATTGAAGGAGCGAAAAGAGAAACTTTTGTAAAAACTTTTCTTCAGCTTGCGCGTGATGGTAAAGTTAAAGCATATGATTACTTTAATAATCCTATGACAACTGATGAAGTAAAAAAAATTGGTAATTCAGTTGACACTATTACAGATAATGATGCTAAGAATCCCAATAAATCTTATGATACAGTTATTAAACGCGAACTCAATATCCAGGAAATAACTAAGGTACGTTTTCTTGAAGAATGGTATCTGGATGAAAAGAAAATGAGTTTCGATAAAAAAGTAGTGGGCTTAATGCTTATGAGAGAAAACTATGGCGATTCACTAGAACTCCGTGGTTATTCACCATTGTTCTGGATTTACTTCGATGATAAATATCCTGCCTGTATGAAATAATTCAGGAATAAATCATCTGTATTATCGTATATTAAATTACCTTTGATAAGCTGATATTGTTTAGTTCGCGCACAAAAATATAAATGCAGATGTAAACAAATAATTTCTTTGCGAGTTTTGCTAGATAAAATTGAAAAGGGTTAATCAGGTAAGAATGCTTATAAATAATTTTCATGAAATAAAGGGAAAAATAAACGAAATACAAAAAGCAAATTAAATGAGCATAAAGGAAATAACAACCATTTTAAAACTGATGAAAAAAGAATTGAAAAAGCAATTTAAGGTAAAAAGAATTGCCATATTCGGATCCTATGCTCGTGGTGAAGAAAGCAATAACAGCGATGTTGATATTTTGGTGGAATTTTATGAAGCACCAGGCATTGAATTTCTTGAACTTGCTGATGAACTGGAAAAAGCGCTGAACGTCAAAGTGGACTTGGTTTCCAGAAATGCAATGAAACCAAGGTTAATGAAACATATAGAGAAGGAGTTAATTTATGTCTAAAAGAGATAATTTTATTTTACTTGAAGATATTGCAGAAGCAATAGAGAAAGTATTAAAATTTACAAAAACTATGAATTACGAAGCATTTGTAGCGGATGATAAAACACAGGATGCCGTTTATCGTAATTTCGAGGTTATTGGTGAAGCAGCCAATCAAATATCGGAAGATTTTAAAAATACGTATCCCGAAATTGAATGGAAAAAAATATCAGGTTTACGTAACCGTATCATACATGAATATTTTGGCGTTGACAATGAGATTATTTGGAATATTATACAATCTAAACTTGGATACTTTAAAATAAGCATTGAGAATATTTTAAAAAAATGAAAAATAAAAACGAATTACAAAACGATATTCTGCTATTTACTTTTTTATAAGAAATAATTTTTGTTTTTATTCATAACTTTTCCTCCTATAACAATCAGAGAGTCTATTTCAATTTACCAATATTTTAAATAAATTTGGTATTCCCTTTCATTTATTTTTTTTAAGGAAATAAAATATTTCTGATTAGATTTGTATTTCAATTTCCCAAAATGATCTATCAACAATACACATTCAAGAATGGTATCAGGGTAGTGCACAGACAGACAAACTCTCTTGTTTCGCATTGCGGTGTCATCATTAATGCAGGCTCAAGAGATGAGAATGAAAACGAACAGGGCATTGCTCATTTTATTGAACACACTATCTTTAAAGGAACACGCCGACGTAAATCGTATCAGATACTGAGTCACATGGAAAATGTGGGAGGCGAGATCAACGCATTTACTACAAAAGAAGAAACCTGTATCTATGCTTCTTTCCTGAACCAGTTTCTTGAAAGGGCTGTTGATATTATTTCCGACATCGTTTTTAATTCTACTTTTCCTGAAAAAGAAATTGAAAAAGAAAAGGAAGTGGTAATTGATGAAATTAATTCGTACAAGGATAACCCAGCCGAAGAAATATTTGATGAATTTGAAAAACAGCTATTCTCGGGACATCCTATCGGAAATTATATACTCGGAGAATCCGGATGCATTAAAAAATTCAGGAAAAAAGATATTATAGGTTTCATAAAAAGATGTTACAACACTGATGAAATTGTAATTTGTTCCGTTGGCAACATTGAGTTTGCCGAGCTGATAAAAATTCTTGAAAAATATTTTATTTCCCTTCGTATAAATAAAAGGATCTTACCCAGAAAAAAATTTAAAAAATATAAAGCTTTTAATAAAACCATTTCCAAAGCCACGCATCAATCGCATTGCATAATTGGAAACACAGGGTATAATGCGAAAGATAATCGCCTAACTCCCTTGATAATGCTGAACAATATTCTTGGCGGACCCGGTATGAATTCAAAACTTAGTATGAATATCAGGGAAAAATATGGATACTGCTACAATATAGAATCTTATTACACTCCTTTCTCTGATACCGGAATCTTTGGAATTTATTTTGGAACGGAGCAAGAGAATATTGAAAAAACAACTTCCCTTGTTTACAAGGAATTGGATAAACTCAGGAATACAAAACTTGGAATTCTTCAATTGCATAGGGCAAAGCTACAGTTGATAGGACAAATCGCAATTTCTTATGAAAATAATTTGAATGAAATGTTGTCGATGGGAAAAAGTTTTCTTGTATTTAATAAAGTTGATTCTATTGCTGAAATAAATCAAAAGATAAACTCCGTAACTGCCGCCCAGCTTATGGATACAGCAAATGAAATTTTTGATCCGAGGCAACTCAGTACACTAATTTTTAAATCAGACAAATGATAACAGATCCTGAAATAAAAAAATATGTTGAAGATTTTTCTACTGATGAATCGCCCGTCCTGAAAAAGCTTAACAGGGAAACCAATGCTAAAATTCTTTTTCCACAAATGTTATCA
>CAINEZ010000435.1 GCA_903847905.1 uncultured Bacteroidota bacterium | reverse complement strand
TTTGCAATTTTTAAAGAAAAATGTTTGAGTTTCTTTGAAAATATTGACGAGTATAAAAAAGAACTGGAAAGTTTAATGACTGAAAATTTTCAATTAATTCAGGCTTGATTTTTTGCAAACCTGTTTTCATTGAGTATAAAAACGATTTTTGCTTCAATGATATTAGGTAAATATAACGTCTTGTGCTATTGAAACTGTAGCTGATTATACTAAAAACGGGATACCGTGCCTACCGGCAGGTTGGAATTTCCGCATTTTATGAATACAAAAAGGTATAGTGGCATAAGGTATAAAGACATAAGAAAGAGTAGGTTATACCAATGCTTATTATGAAATTGTCCAAAGGATAAGTTCATAATTATGCAGTGGTAAATGCCGATAGGCCGTATGTTTGCAAAAAAATAAGTTTCAGAAATAATTATTAGGTTTGATTTTCCAAAACTAACCAAATAAAAAACTGAAACTTATGAGAACACAAAGTAACAAATTAGATTTCACAGGTCAAAATATTTATGTAGGTTTTGACGTACACTTAAAAAGTTGGCGAGTAACAATAATGACATAACATATAGTGCATAAGACATTTTCACAGCCTCCTAATCCAGAAACTTTGTATCAATATCTTGTTAAGAATTTTCCAGGAGGAACATATCATTCGGCATATGAAGCTGGATTTTGTGGCTACTGGATACATAATAAACTAAAATCATTAGGAGTAAGTTCGATGGTGGTTAATCCCGCAGACATACCGACTACAAATAAAGAAAAGGATCAAAAAGATGATACGCGAGATAGTATAAAAATTGCAAGATCGTTAAGAAATAATGAACTGACACCTATTTACGTACCTTCATTAAAAACACTTGAAGACAGAACATTGGTAAGAACCAGATCAATGTTAGTGAAGGATATAACACGTTATAAAAATCGCATTAAATCTTTTCTATATTTTCATGGCATTAAAATTCCTGATTCCTTAAGTAATAATAGTTCTCACTGGTCAAAACACTTTACAGATTGGCTTGAAAAGATTGATATGACAGAACAGAGCGGTAAGGAATCGTTAAATCTACTCATCACAACAGTAAAAATTTTACGAGTTTCCTTACTTAAAACAACAAAACAAATTAAAGAATTATCAAAAACTGAATTCTACAAAGTGAATATTGAACTTTTAAGAAGTGTTCCGGGTATAGGATTCATAACAGCTTTAACAATACTAACAGAATTAGAAAATATTAATCGGTTTGGTAATATTGATAATTTATGTGGTTTTATTGGTTTATTGCCTTCAAAATACACATCGGGTGAAAAAGATGTAACTGGTAACCTTACCAAAAGAGGACATAATGTGCTGCGTAGTGCCTTTATTGAAAGCGCATGGGTCGCAGCAAGATTAGATCCAGCATTGATTAAAAGTTATAATTCTTATTGCAAAAGGATGGAGCCAAATAAAGCAATTATAAGGATAGCAAGAAAATTATTAAGTAGAATAAGTTATGTATTAAAAAATAAACAACCTTATGTATTTGTTATTGTTAAGTAAACAAATGTCTATATAAACACTTTTAACTGTGAGACTGTATAGATTGTCTTGCGGCTCTGAATTATTCAGAATCTGCTACCGATAGAAAACAGCTCACATTCTATAAAAATTAAAGAGTGGCGTTGCAGCTTGTAATTTATTCGAGTCTGCTAATAGAAGGATGTTTTTGTAGATTATTGTTCTTTGAATAAACATTATATCTTTGAATAGACTTTGAGATTTTTTTAGCAATAAAAGGCAATGAATAATATAAAAAAACTCCCTCTAAAGGGAGCATTATTCAAAGCCATAAATCCTATTGCTGGTGAGTTGCTCTCCTGCAGAGCTCACTTCCTCTTCAGATTTATAATGCAAAATTAAAAAAAAATAATTGCTCTGAAATTTGGTTTGCAACATAGAAGACAATATGTTTAGTCCTGCATTTTTGGACTATTACATATTGCGTATCGGTATTAGACCTTATACCTTTATACCATTTACCTGAAACCCAAATGTAGCAATTTACACCGTGTAAAATATAATAATCAAGTATCATGTTGAGCTTGTCAAAATATGACTTCGATAAGGCTTCGATGTGGCTTCGATGAACTCAGCCTGACATTACTCAGTGTTACATACTCAGCCTGACATCTGGAGGTCAAGAAATTGTCATTCAGAGTTAATCGAAGGATAGACAATTTCTTAACTTTTGAGACAGCCTCCAATTAAATGCAATACTAATAAGGGCTTCCTACCTGCAGAGCAGGCATGGCAGCCCAAATATTCAACCCTTAGCTTGACGCTTATGCGCACATGCAGAACGGGATACCTCTGAAGAACACCAATAAACAAATAATAATATACGTTAAGTTACTTCAACAATTCAATAGCTTTTGTAACAGCAATATTTTGCCCATTCTGGAAAGCTACAACAAATGCGTCTTTAATGTTCTTTGCAACTAAAGAGTTTTTATAATCGTTAGCAGAAGTGTAATCATTAAAATTTCCAGAAGTATAAACAGTTAGCCCGTCAGCGTTTTTATTATGCTCAAGTCCTTTATCAGCTACCAAATCAAGAAACTGGTTAAACACTTCAACAGGAATATTTTTTTCGAATGCGCCAATTTGAACTTTAAATACTATACCCGATTTATTTATAGTATCTGAAATATTTGTTGTATTTTCAGAAGTGTTTTGTGTGTAATTAGTTTGTGCATTATCTGATTTTGTTATTGCTGGTTCATTTAAAGTATTTGCAGAACTTGCAATAAAAGCATTTTCGCTAAATAATTTTTCAGCTTCGGGAATGGATATTTTTTTACCGTTATAATAAGCCACGACAAAAGCGTCGGTTACTCCTTTTTTTACGATTTCTTTTTTTGCAGTAACGGCATCCTGTAACAATCCATAAGTTCCGGAAATATACCTGTAATAGCCGTTTGCCATAAATTCGTCGTATAAAGGAGTAATATTAAAAAGTTTTATTGAAGTTATAGGTTTTGCATAAACACCAACCTGCACACTATAAAAAAGACCTTTTATGTTAATGATAGGGTTGCTTAATTGGTTTACTGTATTGATATTTGTAATTGGATTAATATTAACAGTGTTTGCGCCCTGCGAAATATATGTTTTGTTATCAAGGTCAGTATATGTAGTTGAAATTGTATCATTATTTTTCAACAAAGCCATAGATTCAGCAACTGTAATTCGTTTTCCATTATAGTATGCAACAACAAAAGCATCTGGATAACCCATAGTCCTTATTTGGTTTTTTGAAGCATCAGCGTCTTCAAATTTCGCAAATAATCCTGCCATATATCGTACAATACCTGTACCAGAGCTTTCGCCAACAAGCGGAGTTATACCTTTGAAAACTTCAGGTGCAACATGTTTCATTAATGCCGAAATCTGGACTTTATAAATAATTTGCGAAGGAAGAACAGGGTTAAGTGGTACAAGGTTAGAAGAATCAACATTCAAAAGAATTTTATTGTTAGCATTTAAGTAAATGCCTTTATAATCGGATGAAGTATTGGTAACGGTTGTATTTGCAGTAGTTGAGTCAATCTCATTTTTATTATTCAGACTGGGGCTAACAGGTTTTGTTTCAGTTGTAACAACATTATTTGTATTAGTTAAACTATCGGTATTATTATTTTGAATCTTTGTATTCTGATTTGTCAAAACAGGATTTGTAATATTATTATTGGCTGATGTTGCATTCTCATTGGTAACCTGATTCGTGTCAGCAGTAATAGTTTTGATATTATCAGCATAAGCAGTTGAAGCCTTTGTATAAATGTCCAATGCTTCTGATTGTTTTAATATTGCTGTCTGTTCATTGGTTTTGGCATCTTCAAGTATTATTTTTTTCTGAGGGATTGTCATATAATCTTTAATACTTTCTCTTAAAGCCTTAGCTTTTTCAAAATAATATTTTGATTCCTTTTCCAACATGCCCGCATTGGCTAATTGAGTATTTTTTACATCCTCCACCCTTATTTTATCGATTTTAAGACTGTTGATATAGTATGTATTTACGTTAGCTATACCAAATATTTCCAAAGCTTCAAGCTGTTTTGTTTCTGCGATTTTTTCGAGTTCTGATGCTTCTTTTCGCAAATTTTCTTTTTCTGTTGAATCTTGGGTATTATTAGCATCTATAAGTTTTTGAGCAGCTTTTTTAATATCTTCAGATGCATATAATTCAAGATTAGTTGCAAGGGTTGTGTCATCAGCATTTGATAATGCAGTTACTTTTATTGAATCGTTTAACTCTAATGCTTTCTTATGCGCTTCATCAGCTTTCTGCTTAAGAGTAACGGCTTCCTTTTGAAGGCTGGTGATCTCTTTTGTGATCTTTCCATTCAACAATGGATCTTTTTCTTCTTTAAGATTATTTTGTAAAGCAGTGATATTATTATTAATTGAATTAACTGTCTTATCAATTAAATTACCTTTTGCTTCATACTGTTCTGCTTTATCATAATTTGATACCTTTTGATTTACTGCAATGTTATTATTATTTTCAGTTAAAGGGATTGATGGTTTTTCTACTTTAGTTTCAGCAAAAATATTATTGTTCTTATATTCAGTAATCTTTTTTTCAAGTTCAGTTTTATCAAATGTGGCAGTATTGCTGTTGCCCTTGTTAGCCATTTCTATCAGGCTTACAAAATATTTTATTTTTATTTT
>CAINEZ010000434.1 GCA_903847905.1 uncultured Bacteroidota bacterium | reverse complement strand
TGTTTTATTTTTGTCATAGTCTTTGAGTTTTAATATTTTTATACAAATTTGTAGCTTTTCGACTACTTTTTGAATATTACTCAAAGGCTTTTTTTATTACATGGATACTATATTGAATGTGCTATCGGTATTATTCGCTAAGAACGCAAAATCAATAAAATAAAGTCTTTGCGATCTTTGCGTTTTTTTCTTTGCGATACTTTGCGAGAAATATTTTTTGAAATGGCTTGATATTAAGGCATATAATATAGCTGAATAGTAACCTTTGAATAGTGTATTTAAACTTTCGGCCCTGCAGCAACAAGGCGCTTGCCTTCGTCATTATCAGTGAAATTTGCAAAATTCGCAATGAATTTTTTGCCGAGATTAATCGCAGCAGCATCCCATTCTTCTGGCTTTCGCCATAGATTGCGGGGATTTAATACTTTATTATCAACACCATTTACAAATTCGGGAATCATTAAACCGAATATAGGAAGTTCTTCAAATTCGGCACTTTCGAGAGATCCGCTAAGTATGGCATCAATAATTGAACGTGTTTCATGAATACCAATCCTCTGACCTACACCATAAGGACCGCCAATCCATCCTGTATTTACAAGATAAGCTGATGAACCATACTTTTTCATTTTCTTTGCAAGTTCATGGGCATATGTTGTAGGATGTAGTAACAGAAAAGCCGCGCCAAAGCATGATGAGAAAGTAGGTGTTGGTTCTATAATTCCTCTTTCTGTTCCCGCAACTTTTGCAGTATAACCACTTAGAAAATGATACATGGTTTGATCATAAGAAAGTTTTGCAACCGGAGGCAAAACACCAAAAGCATCAGCAGTCAGGAAAATAATATTTTTGGGATGTGTTCCTTTAGAAATAGGTTTTACAATGTTATTAATATGATAAATAGGGTAGGAAACCCTTGTGTTTTCAGTCTTTGATGAATCATTAAAATCTATAACTCCTGTTTCTTTATCATAAACAAGATTTTCAAGAAGCGCATCCCTCCTTATAGCATTATAAATATCGGGTTCTTTTTCTTTGCTTAAATTAATACATTTGGCATAACAACCACCTTCAAAATTAAATATACCGTCATCATCCCATCCATGCTCATCATCGCCGATCAGGAAACGTTTAGGATCAGCAGAAAGCGTGGTCTTTCCTGTTCCTGATAAACCGAAAAATATTGCTGTATCACCGGCTTTACCCATATTTGCCGAACAATGCATGGAAGCAATTCCTTTTAAGGGGAGAAAATAATTCATTACTGAAAACATTCCTTTTTTCATTTCACCGCCATACCATGATCCTCCAATTACAGCCATTCTTTCTTTAAGGTTAAAAGCTATAAACACTTCACTGTTTAAGCCCTGTTCTTTCCACTTTGGGTTTGCAGCCTTACATGCATGAAGAATTGAAAAATCGGGTTTAAAGTTTTTTAGTTCTTCTTCCGTTGGTCTTATAAACATATTTTTTACAAAATGTGCTGCCCATGCCACTTCGGTAATAAAACGGAGATTAAGGCGTGTAGGGGCGTTTGCGCCACAGAATGCATCAACTATATAAAGTTTTTTATTACTCAATTGTCTTTGTGAAATTTGTTTAAGCGATAACCATACTTTATCCGATATTGGTTTGTTATCGGAACCTTTCCTGTTAGGAGCAGCCCACCAGACGTTCTTTTCGGAAGTTTCTTCTTTTACAATATATTTGTCTTTTGGTGAACGGCCTGTATAAATACCGGTATCAACATTTAATGCGCCTGTATTAGTTACGAAACATTTTTCAAAACCTTCAAGTTCAGGAGCAGTCTCTTCCATGAAAAGTTCATCATAAGATAAATTGTAACAGGTTTCCTTTACATCTTGAATCCCATAAACTGACAGGTCTATTTTCTGTGGAGAACAACAGTTACACGACATATATTTTTATTTTAAAGTAAGTAATTCATAAAATATTATAATTTCAAAATTATAAAATAGTTCGTAAAATTATTTAAAAATAATCAATTAATTGTTAAAACATTCACAACTTGCCTTATTTAATCCAATTTCATATATATTTCCCATCTATTTAAAATGTAATTTACCCCGTTGTGCTATTAAAAAGATTGACTGTCAGGCTGAGTATGTCACACTGAGCTCGAAGTGTATCGAGGTCATATTTCGACAAGGCTTCGATTAGCCTTCGATAAACTCAGGCTGACATTTCTCAGCCTGACATTGCTTAACATAACACTTGATTAATAATCAGCTAAAATTTCAATAGCACAAGGCGTTAATTTATTTAATACTTTTTTTTTATTGTTAAACCTGCTGAATATGATAAATTTATTGAAAAAATGCTTGGATTCTATGAGAAAATGTTTTATATTTGAAGAATAATTTTTCTTTCATAAATGCCTGTTCATAATATTAGTTTAAAAAATGTTTTTTTATTAATACAATAGGCTGATGGAGATGAGAATAAATATTTTAGAATAGTATAAATTAGGATTATCTTTGTAATGAAATTTATTTTTCATTAATCACTTGAGTATATTAATTTAGTTAGAATTTAACTTGAATTGAAATTTTAAATGTAATAAAAAAAATGAAAAAGTTATCAATCATTTTAATAACAAATTTGATAACAATAAGTCTAAGCTTTTCGCAGGCAGGTGTATCTATTAACACCAACGAAGCCGTTGCCGCTGATTGCGCTATATTAGATATTAGCAGCACTTCGCAGGGCATTTTGATTC
>CAINEZ010000433.1 GCA_903847905.1 uncultured Bacteroidota bacterium | reverse complement strand
TATTACATAGAAATTGCTTCTGAAAAAGGAAATAGTTTTAAAAAAGTTATAAGAAGCCACTAATACTAATTTTTATATTTGGCTAAAAATAAAGCCTGATACCACAAAGAGCAAACCCATCAAAAAATAATTTGTTTACCATTTAATAGATTATCAAACCCTATTGACATATCAAAATGAATATTTCAACTTTTGTAATTGCCTTTATATCGTTTTTATGAAAAAAAATAATAGTGATGTATAACAATTTTATAATTTTGAACGACTTAAAAATATTCATTATGAAAAGAAACAAAATTTATTTAACCGGTTTAACATTAACCTTATTAATTAGCATTATGATAGGATTTTCTGATTGCAAAAAGAAGTCTGAGAAGAAAAATGCTGTTGTTGCGATAGACACGGCAAACATGAACAAAAGTTCTCAACCCGGCGTTGACTTCTATCAATATTCCAATGGCGGATGGATAAAAAAACATCCTGTTCCTGAAGAATACAGCCGTTACGGAGCTTTTGAAATATTACAGGAGAAAAATTTCGATGATCTTAAAAGCATAATGGAAGAAGCTTCAAAAGATGATAAAGCTGATAAAAGCACCAATAAAAAGAAGATTGGCAACTTTTATGCATCGGGAATGGATTCAGTGAAAATAGATAGAGATGGGGTAAAACCACTTGCAGGAGAGTTTGCACTTATTGATGCTATTAAAACAAAAGATGACTTTCAGAGAGAAATTGCGCATCTCCATACTGTTGGAGTATCTCCTTTGTTTTATATTTTTTCGGGACAGGATGAGAAAAATAGTGAAATGGTAATTACGCAACTTTATCAGGGGGGACTTGGCTTATCTGACAGGGATTATTACCTTAACAAGGATGCGCGTTCAAAAGAAATTCTTGACGGATATAAAAAGCATTTGATAAAGATGTTTTCTCTTTTGGGAGATGATGATAATAAGGCAAAAGCGAATATGGAAGATGTATTGAAGATTGAAACCAGCCTTGCTGAAGCATCATGGACAAGACTTGAACTTCGTGATCCTATTAAAGGATATAATAAATATTCGCCTGATGAACTTCAGAAGAAATCGCAGGAAATGAAATGGAAAGAATATTTCACTAACATAGGGCTTGCAAATTCCGGTGATATAAATGTAGGACAGCCTTCATTCTTCGAAAGTCTTAGCAAAATTATGAAAGAAGTGGATTTAAATAAGTGGAAAACTTATTTGAGATGGAATCTTATTAATAGCAACGCTTCTTATTTGAGCTCGGATTTTGAAAAGGAAAATTTTGATTTTTATTCAAAAGTAATGTCGGGTAAAACTAAAATGCAACCACGCTGGAAAAGAGTTCTGAAGACTGTAAACAGTGAGATGGGAGAAGCTGTAGGGCAAGTATATGTTGATAAATTTTTCCCTCCTGAAGCCAAAACAGAGATGGTAGAATTGGTAAATAACCTTAAAGCATCATTGAAAGAAAGAATTCAAAACCTTACCTGGATGGGCAAAGAAACAAAAGCAGCTGCCCTGGCAAAATTAGACATTATGGGTGTGAAGATAGGTTATCCTGATAAATGGAGAGATTATTCCAAACTTGACATCGTTCATGATTCATATGTGAAGAATGTTATGAATACTGACAAATTCGAATTTGAATATATGTTGAGTAAAATTGGAAAGCCTGTTGACAGACAGGAATGGCACATGACACCTCAAACCGTAAATGCTTATTACAGTACGAATATGAATGAAATAGTTTTTCCGGCAGCAATACTTCAACCCCCATTCTTTAATAAAGACGCTGACGCTGCTGTAAACTACGGAGCTATAGGAACGGTTATCGGACATGAAATGACTCATGGATTTGACGATCAGGGTCGTCAGTATGATAAAAAAGGTAACCTTGTTGACTGGTGGACAAAAGAAGATGCTGATAAATTTACCAAGCAAACTACTGTATTAGCTGACCAGTATAGTAAATATAAAATTCTTGATAGCCTCCATGTTGACGGAAAATTAACACTCGGAGAAAATATTGCCGATGTTGGCGGATTAACAGTTTCGATGAATGCTTTGAAATCTGTTTTGAAGAAAACCGGTGATACGGCTAAAATTGACGGTTTCTCACCGTTACAGCGTTTCTTCTTATCTTATGCACAGGTATGGAGAATGTCTATTCGCGATAAAGAATTAATGCGCAGACTTAAAGAGGATGTTCATTCTCCGGGTATGGCACGCGTTAATGTTGCAATAGTTAATATTCCTGAATTTTACGAAGCATTTTTAATAAAAACTTCAGATCCTTTATATATAGCTGCCGAAAAAAGAGCAAAGATCTGGTAATAAAATTTCAGGAAAAACAATATTAGTTTTTACAAGGCGTTATATTATTGTAGATTTTCTGATAGTTTTCATAATTACAAAAATTGGGTAAAACAAAAACCGGCTTTTTACAGCCGGTTTTTGTTTTATAATATTTTATTAAACTCTTAAAAAAGATTAATCCAGAAGTTCGTATTTAAAATTAAAATATCCTTCGGCACCGAGATTATTAAAGAATGATGTACCCATAAGTTTTACATGTTTCCCGCTTGCAGTGCGGATAATGTAAACATGGTTATTAGGGGTGTATGTGTGTGGCGGTGGTCCGCTGGGCGATAAAAACATATCTTCCAATAAAATGCTGCCGGGTGTTTTTTCCGTATGCGGGGGCATTGATGTTGTAGTTATAACAGTTATTGAATCATCTAAAGTATAAGTGTTGCTGCCTATTGAACTCAAAGTAACAGTACTGAAATCTACTGCCCCTAAATCAATTATTGCACCTTGCCCGATTCCACTTGCGCCACCATTAGTACGGAAATTTTCATAATGAATACCAAGATCCCATCCCAAAGTATCACTATAATTTAAAATAATTACTTCCATCCCTCTTTCGAATGAATAATAACGCCAGTTGATAATGTCGTTATGTACATCAAGTTCAACAGTTTTTGTATTGGCTGTTGTTGTTGTGTTGTCGTTGTTGCTTTTGTCGCTTTTCTTGCATTGTGTAAATATTGCCATTACTGCAAAAAGTATAAGCATTGTTTTTTTAGTTTTCATAGTTGTTTTTTTTGTTTTTGGTTTTTATTTGTTCGGTAAATTTATCAATGGAAATATTTATCATGCAAAAAAATCTTCTGCCCGGATCAATATTAATTAAATCGGTATTATTTCGATAGCCGAAAATATTGGTTATTCCTAAGCATAGCTCTATAGAATTATTATAAAAGTATTGTGCAAGTGTAGTTCTCCATAAAGAGTATGCCGGATAAAGGTCAGTGTAATAAGAATATGTTGCTGCATCATAATTTTCAAAAGTTTTCTTACCGTATATTTTCCAGTTGAAAGAAAAAATTCCTTTATAATTGCCCAGCTTCCATGAATATTCAATACCGGCAATTCCCGAATTTTTGCTTACCCCGCTTAATTCTTCTTTCTTTAACATGTCGTAAGCATAAGTAAAACTATATCCTCCGTTCACTGACCAGTTTTTGCTGATATAAAAATGTTGCAGGATATCAACTCCGCTTACGTTTACTTTATTTAAGTTGATATACGTGTATTTATTGGTAGTATTGGCAAGCAGAACATCATGTATCATATCGTCAACTCTGTTGAAATAAATATTTGCGCTGGCATTATTTTTTTTATGATTGTATTCGATGGAAAACGAAGCGTATTTTGAATATTCAGGTTTAAGCGAATTATTCCCTTTAACTGCAATAAACCCCAAATCAAAATCATAATATTTTTCTTTTATGCCCGGAACACGAAAACCATAGCCATAAGTTGCCCTATAATTAAATTCTCCTTCTGAATACATAAGAGATACTTTTGGCGAAAACGAGCCTCCAACGGAAGAATAATTGTCATAACGAACTCCGCCAATCGCGCTGAAATGCTTATTTATTTTTACTTCATCCAAAATAAACAGATTATAATTATTCATTTTGCGGGTTGAATCTTGAATGCGTTCTGAAAACATTTTATCATAAAATATTTCTACACCTGTAATGATTGATTGTTTCTCAATTACACTGTTATATGTATGAAAATATTTTCCTGTAATTCTTCCTGTATGCTGCAAATCGTAATAAATACTTCTTTTTTGATTATCAAGTTTTTCTAAAATATCATAACTGTCATAACGATCAGTATGATATGTTGCGGTAAAATCAAGGTGATTATTTACTTTATAATTAGTTGTAAAACCTCCGGTGTAATCTCTGAATAGGGGATGTGTCGGGATTGCAGAAACATTAAATTGTTCACGGGAATAATAAGAACCATTTATATTAAATGATAATTTTGAAGTAACATTATAATTAAATTTTTGAAATACATTATATATCCTGTACGGTTCAACTGTATGTAAATCGGGTGTTTCTGGAGTGAGGTCGTAACCATTTGAACTTTCTCTGGAAATATCAGTGAAAGATGAAAAATACTTTTGATGAAAACCAAAGTTAGCGCCACTTTCCAATTCGGAATATTTTGAACATCTGTTGTAAATATTAATTTCAAAGGGTTTTACAGGAGTCTTAGTTATTAAATTAACAACTCCTCCTATAGCATTTGAACCATAAAGTGTAGATGATGCGCCTTTTACTATTTCTATTCGTTCTATGTTTGATGTGCTTAACCTGTTATAATCAATATTGTCGTGATTTTCACCAGCCATTCGTTCTCCGTCAATAAGAAACAAAGTGTATTTTGATCCTATGCCTTGCATGCTAAAAGTCATTCCGCTACCTTCGTTATAAAAATCAAGCCAGGGTAAAGTGTTAGATAAAGCGGTGGCTATTTGCGTGGTACCCGCTAGGCTTAATTCTTTTGAAGAAATAATTTGTGTAAGTACCGGTGTTTCTTTTATATTCGAGGCAAAGCGTGTTGCTGTTATAATTACCTCACCCATTTCGACAATTGCAGGGGAAATGCTGATAACAACCGTATCGCTGCAACCGGGCTTAAGCCGGCATAACTTTGTTTTATAACCTTGCGTACAAAAATGAACAGGATATATTTTATTTTCCAATACAGGTATTATAAATATTCCATGTTTATCCGTTTTTGTTGTAAATCCTAAACTATCTGCTATTACTTCAACAGACGGTAGTGCATATCCGCTTACAGAATCTTTTACAACACCTTTAATGCAAAAATTGTTTTGACTTTTGCTTGTGTAACTAACAAAAAGAATAAAAATAATGAAATATAATTTCAGCTTTTTCATTTTAATTTCTGAGCATAATTAATATAGCTCCTGTAATATATGCCAGTACCCAATAAAAGAAAATAAATGTAAAAACCTTAAAACTTTTACTGCTGAAATTTTTACCAAATCCAATTTTCTTTACGAAGAGGAAATAATTAATTGCCTCTATAATCATAGCTCCAAGCGAGGAATATCCTATTACTCCGTGAAGTGTCAACGGACCTTGCGAAGAACCAATAATCATAAACGTTGTAGCGGTTATATCAAAAAATACTCCGGCAAGCAATACGCTAAAAAAAAGTTTACTGACAAGTTTTTTTCTTAAAGCAATAATAAAAGCCGAGGTATAGAATATTAATGCAATATTCACAACTGATATTCCAAAAAGGAGAATAGGATTCATTATATCATAATTAAAATTGCAAAACTAATCATGTAAAGGAAACAGGAATGGTAAAAAATGGAGTATTTATGGTAATTTTTGAAGGATGTATTAGAATTTTAGAAGCATTTTTTTATGAAGTTCGCGATATCGTCCAGGTGTTAAACGTGTGGATGATTTAAAAACTTTGTTAAAATATGAATTATCAGAAAAGTTGAATTTAAAGGCGATTTCGGCGATTGACAGATTAGTTTGCTCTAACATTTTTCTAATTTCCATAATGCGTCGTTCCAGAATTATTTTTTTAAGTCCGATATCAAGAGTTTTTTTACAGATATTATTTAGTTTCGCTTCAGCTATTCCCAATGATTTTGCATAAAAATCAGCATGTTGCTGATGAATAAAGTTTGCTTCAATTAAATGCGATAATTTAATAATGATAGTATTGGTTTCCCCACTAACTAAAGCATATTTGTCGTTAAGAAGCTCACTGAGTTTTAGAATTAAAATATTCAGATAAGAACGAACTATATGGGGTAAATTATTTTTTTTATTTATGTCAATGTTGCATTCTTCATATAAAGTATTGAACAATGATATAATTGTATTTTCTTTTGAAGAAATATCAATATAGTGCACTGGCGATCTATTTGCTATTGGTAAAGAAAAAGAAAATAAATACAAAAGCCTTATCATGCTGAATTCATCTGAATAGAAATCCTGACAGAAAAAAGTATAATAGCCCTGAGGATTTTCAGTAAAATGAAATGAATGTTCAGTATTATTTGGGCAAAAGAATAATCTGTTTTGTTTTATTTCATGCGTTTCATTACCAATTTTTACAGTACCTTTTCCTTCGGTAAAAAGAAAAAAAGAGTAAAAATCAAATAAGTGAGTATCTAATAAAAATGGGTATTTTGAAAAACAATTTTCAAATTCCGATATATAAAATCCAGGAACTACAGCATCTTTCAGAAAGTTAAAATGATACGAATTACTTGAGAAGTGAGTGTTTCTAGTATTCATTGATGCTTTTAAAAATGTTCCTATTCTTAGAAAATATAATAAAGCACAAATTTAATAAAGAAATGGAACTAATTGTATGATTTATTCGAATATGGGTATACCAAAAGCTTTTGTATAATAAAGTTTACTCATTAAAGTTGTGAAACATTTGTAAAAACTTAACCTAAATAAAATCAACTCTATTTGCTATGTTTATTTCTATTTCCTTGTAAATCTCAAGATTTAATTTTATAAGATAAGATAAGATAAGTAGGGATTACTCTCCCGAAATATTCGGGAGAGTTATACCTTAATAAGGGATAAAATCAAAAAACTCATTTGCTACGCAAATTGTTTTTTTTTATTTTTACGTGTACTGCAATAAATTATGCATTCTCCAAAACAAAAAAGCAATGCTATGCACTGCTTTTTTATCAGCGGAGAGAGGGGGATTCGAACCCCCGGTTCACTGTAAAGCGAACAACGGTTTTCGAGACCGCCGCATTCGACCACTCTGCCATCTCTCCGATAAAGAATTGCAAATTTATTAAATTAATGCTCTGGTAACACCAAGTTTTATTTTTTGCATTTATTCTATTGAAAAGTATTTGATTGTGTAAATAAAACACGCATTATTAACAATTCTTTTTATTTAGTACTTTATTTGCATCCATTCAACCGATTGCCCTTGACTTGCGTTAATTCTCAACTTCCCCGTTGTCGATAGAATCAATTTGTGCTTGAGTCAGGAATTTCGGACCTCCGAAATTTTGAGAGTAATAACTGATTTTCATTAAATAATTAAATAACTCAAGAGTAATATCAGCTAGTCTGGAATTATCGTCAATTACAATCAAGCCAAGGTTTTTAATCAGCGCAACTTTAGGTGCATATCCGAATTCATTTTTAAAAGATTCTGTTTTCAATTTAAAAGCCATTGTAATTTCTTCGGGAGTTTTTGTTTCATCAATGTAAATAAAATTTGATCTACAGTAAACGGCTGTATCGGGAGTAAAAGGATGCGATGCGAGTTTGAAATGTTTTTTATCCTGGTAAAAATATTGAATTAATGTGTTATGTTTTATTTTAACCACCTTTACTTTATTTCCAGATGCAATAATTCTTACTGCAGGGAGTATTTTAGCAAAAGAGTTGTCAATATTAAGTTCTTTTATATGTAGCTTGTTTTTTATCCTGGAATTTATTTTTTTATCAATCTGTTGGTAAATAGTTTTGATTTCATCTATAGAATCAGCACTTACAAACACACCATGATTTTCAAGTAAAATAATTTTCGGGTCTTTATTGTTTTTCTTTTTATAAGCTAAAAGAGCAGTTTCAACCTTTTTGAAAAGTCTGTAGCCCGGATCAATAAAATTGATAAACAAAACTTCATCGCCGAAAATTTCAGGAACAACATTCTCAACATTCTTACTGCAAAGAACAGCGTTAACAAATGTCGGATGAGTGTGAACAACAAATTTATATTGTATGATCTCATGCAAAGATGTTTCAACAGATGGCCGGATATTTTTCCCGGGATTAACTATTGCATTGTTTAAATCATTTTTTACCTGAAATTCGCGTTCATTCGTGTTGGAACTGTATTTCCTTGTTGAAATAATTTTCAATTTTTCCCTGTCAATTTGCACAAATCCATCAATCGTAATATCAGCAAGACAAGCACCGCTTCCTTTAACCCATAAATATTTTTCGTCTTTAAAAGAAGTATTGCCTCCCCCTGCCACCACGTATTCATTATTCTGTCCGAAATAATTTGAAATTTCTACTAATTCTTTAATTTGTTTTTCTTTCATGATTTTTCAGGAACAAAACGCATTTACTTAGGTTAAGTGCATTCTTCGCTAAATAGTGTTAGAATAAAATTTATTCTTTATAAGAACTTCAAATGTAAATATTTTTTCATCAAACAGGTTGCATTTTGCAGGTAAGATTTTTGCCACCGAATAGGACACCTAAAACTTGCGTTTTTATGTGTTCTTTTACATTTGGGCAAAAATAAAAAACCACCAAACTTGTTGTTATTCGGTGGTTTTAGTTATTTTACTTTTTTTATCAGCGGAGAGAGAGGGATTCGAACCCCCGGAGGCTTGCACCTCAACGGTTTTCAAGACCGCCGCAATCGACCACTCTGCCATCTCTCCGTTGCAAAAGTACATTTTTTTTTGAACTCTCAAAAAATATATTGCTATCAATAAAATTTTGTCTGCATTTGCGTTATGCCGAAAACTTATTAATTAACACCGTTAACTTTATCAAAAACGCCTTTACCTTATTGTAGTTTTTATTATTTCTTATTAGATATTAATATTGTATTATAAATTTAAACCTAATGGAGCAAAATATAAAACATATTACAGAAATCCGGGTAAAAAACAATGAGGTAACGAAAAAAACCAAGTTGAATTTATTTATGATTTTTTGGCTTTTGTTTATATATAAGAAAGGAAGAAAAGGTTTTTTAATATAGTATTTTTACTGGAAATTCTTTACTTTTGTACTTAAAATATAAAACTATGAAAAAAATTTTTACTTTATTCGTTTTTGTATTTTTTGCTTTAGGATTAAATGCAAAAAATCTTCAGGCATATTTATCTTATGCCGCTTTTTTCTCTCCTGCTGATGGGTCATATATTGAAACCTATTTATCTGTTGTCGGCAAATCGGTGCAATTTGTGAGTAACGCAAATGGAAAATTTCAGGCTACTGTCCAAATTATGATGGTCTTTAAAGAGGATGGTATTATTAAAGAATTTAAAAAGACAGACCTCTTAAGTCCTGAGGTTATTGACACTTCTAAGATAGATTTTACTTTTATGGATCAGCAAAGATTCACTCTTCCTGATGGAAATTATGATCTGGAAATACAAATTGTGGATAAAAATAATGCTAATGCAATTGCATATAAAGCAAAAGAATCGTTGTCAATTAATTTTCCCAAGGATTCAGTTGCAGTTTCGGGAATACAACTTGTTGAATCATATTCTAAAGCTGCCACAACAAATATTCTTACAAAAAGCGGATATGATCTTGTTCCTTTTACCTTGAATTTTTATCCTTCATCAATGAACAATCTTACTTTTTACGCGGAAGTTTATAATACTGACGCTTTGTTTAAGGCAGATGATAAATTCCTTGTTAATTACTATATTGAGTCATTTGAAACAAAAAAAACTATTACAAATTATTTTAAGTTCAGGAAAGAAACTCCCAAAAAAGTTATTGTAATACTCAATGAATTTGACATTACTGATTTGCCTTCCGGAAATTACAACCTAGTTATTGAAGTTAAGGATAAAGATAACAAGCATGTTGCCATTAACGAAATATTCTTTCAACGCAGCAACCCATCCGCACAGTTAAGTTTGCAGGATATTACCGCTGTTGACGTGTCAAATACATTTGCTGATAAGATAACAAGTATTGATACTCTCAAAGATTTTATAAAATCTACTTATCCTGTTTCAACTCAATTAGAAAAATTTTTTGCGGAGAACAATCTAAAAAAATCAGATTTAAAAACACTTCAGCAATATTTATACAGCTTTTGGGCAAACCGCAACCCTGATAACCCTGCCAAGGCATGGAATGATTATTATCAGGAAGTTCGCAAAGTAAATAAGGTATATAGTACTTTAATTAAAAGAGGTTATGAAACAGACCGCGGAAGGGTTTACTTACAATATGGCCCGCCAAATAATATTACACAGTCATATTCTGATCCCAGCGCATATCCTTATGAAATTTGGCAATATTATACTTTACAAAATCAAAGAAATAAAAAATTTGTTTTTTATCAGCCCGATCTTGTAACTAACGATTACGAATTGATACATTCCAATGCGATTGGTGAAATAAATGACCCTGCTTGGGAAATGAAAATAATGAAACGGAATACAACTTCAAATAATCCGGATCAGTTAAAAGGCCAGGATTATTATGGCGGGAAAGCAGACGATTATTTTAATAACCCTCATTGATATATCATGTTTTTCATGATATAAAATAAGGCTTCGTTTGCGAAGCCTTATTTTTTTCTATTTTTGTATGTATAATTAAAACTCCATTAATTATTATGATCGTTTTAAATTATTTGCTTGCCGGATTAATATGGATTATTTCCATAATGCCATTCTTTGTCCTTTATGGTATTTCGGATTTTCTTTTTTTCTTTTTTTATTATATAATAAGATACAGAAAAAAAGTTGTTTTTGAAAACCTCAGAAATTCTTTTCCTGATAAACCGGAAAAAGAAATTAATAAAATAGCACGAAAATTTTATCATAACCTTTGCGATTTGATTGTTGAAATTATTAAAGAAAAAACTGTTTCTTCTGAAAAAATTCTAAAAAGAATCCGTTATAAAAATCTCGAAATTGTTGAAAGGATGTATAAAGAGGGTAGGAGCGTGCTTGCTGTTTGCGGGCATATAGGTAACTGGGAATGGGTAGGGGTGACCGGAATATTTTTTATGAAAAATAAATTTTTTGCTGTTGTAAAGCCATTGACAAGTAAATTCTGGAATGAATATATGTCGAAATTGAGGGTGCGTTTCGCGGGAGAAGGACTGATTCCTTTTAAACAGACATTAAGGGTACTGCTGAAGAATAAAGAATATACTACACTTACGCTTTTGGCAGGCGATCAAACTCCCACAAAAAGTGAAATTGAATACTGGACAACTTTTCTTAATCAGGACACACCATTGTTTGTTGGTATAGAAAAAATTGCTAAATCACTTGATATGGCTGTGTTATTTTTCAATATCCAAAGAGAAAAAAGAGGACATTATGTTGTTGAAATCTCTATTTTGACTGAAGCTCCTAAAAACACTTCCGAAAATGAAATAACCGAAATGCATGTCAGGGCGCTGGAGAAAGTAATATCAGAGCATCCTGAAAACTGGCTGTGGAGTCACAGAAGATGGAAACATAAAAGAATTTTTGAGCAAGGAATGCAAAATTAACAGATTATACCAATGCTTATTATGAAATTGTCCAAAGGAT
>CAINEZ010000432.1 GCA_903847905.1 uncultured Bacteroidota bacterium | reverse complement strand
TTTAAAAAATAAAACTATGAAAACACTTAAAACTCAAACACGCAAATGCAGGCACATAGCAATATCTATTGCTATTCTGCTTTTCTTTAACCTTTTTATACAAAAGGTAAACGCCCAGTGGCAACGAACAATAGATTTCCCTAATTCTGTCTATATCACTGATGGTGGTACTCTGGTAACTAATGGCGCTGATATTTTCTGTGGTACTGGGAGTGGAGTATATGTAACTTCTGATAACGGACTTAACTGGACTGCTGTTAACAATGGTTTAACGAATACGAATATCACTGCATTAGCTGCATCAGGATCAAATATTTTTGCAGGAACATCTTATGGTATATTTTTATCAACAAATAATGGAGTTAATTGGGCGCCTGTTAATACAGGGCTGCCAAGCAATCCTGATGTAAGAGGAATAGCTATAAGCGGGAACAATATTTTTGCAGTAGCAAATAATAGCATGTACTTATCAACCAATAATGGTGCAACATGGAACCATAATGGTTTCTCAAATTTAATAAGTTACCCGGAATTTGCCATAAATGGCAATAATATTTTTGTATCAGATGGTTTAAAAGTGCATTTTTCTATTGATAATGGCGCAAATTGGAGTCACCCCACTAACTTAGGCATGCCAGGCAATACGACTATTACTGGTTTAGCAATTAGCGGGAATAAACTTTTTGCCGTAACTAATTATAATGGAGTCTTTTTATCTACCAATAATGGTGAAAACTGGAACCCCGTTAATAATGGTTTGCCAAATCCAATAAACACTTTTATGGGAGCAATAACAATAAATCCGACAAATAATGCTGTTTTTGTTGAAACTTATTATGGCATTTATATGTCAACAAATAATGGCATGAGTTGGATTTCCGAAAACTCAGGTTTGCCTAACGAATTAGGGTATGTGGGTAAAGCATTATGTATAAGTGGAACAAATATTTTCGCTTCTCTTGACTCTAACCAAATATGGAAACGCCCTTTATCTGAAATGACAGATACAACTACGGTCTGTAATGCCTCTTTTATAGCAGTTCCTGATACAGCAAACCCTCTGGCGTATCATTTTGAAAATACCTCAACCGGAGTAAATGCAAACACACAGTATTACTGGCAATTTGGAGATAATACATCATCTCAAAATTTCGATCCTCATCACACTTATCTGCAAGCAGGGACTTACGATGTCTGCTTATACATTCACGACAGCATTGGCAATTTAACCTGTTCTTACTGCAATACAATAGTAGTTGCCAGCCCTGGTTGTCACGCCTCTTTTATAGCAGTCCCTGATACAGCAAACCCTCTGGCGTATCATTTTGAAAATACTTCAACCGGATTACCTCCCGGCGGTTCATATTACTGGCAATTTGGAGATAATACGTCGTCTTCAAGTTTCGACCCGAATCATACATTTCAACATCCGGGATTTTATACTGTATGCATACACCTGCTTGATAGTTTGTACAATCTCAGTTGCTCATACTGCGATAGTATAGCAGTTGATACAACTTTCAACCAGGGATGCGAGGCATCATATCACTTTTATCAGGACTCCATTGGCTCACTTTCATATCATTTTTACAGTACTTCAACAGGATTACCTCCCGGCGGTTCATATTACTGGCAATTTGGGGATAATACATCATCTTCAAGCTTCGACCCACATCATACATATCAACATC
>CAINEZ010000431.1 GCA_903847905.1 uncultured Bacteroidota bacterium | reverse complement strand
TTATCAAAATTTTAAAGTGTTTATTTTTCATGAATTTATTTTTTAAAATAAAATACTTTTATTTTCTTTGTTAACTTTTCTAATTTCTTCCAAAATTACTTTTTTATTTTACTAAAAAAGTTATTTTTCCCGAAGCGATTTATTATTTTAAAAGAACAATCATTATCAACTCTTATTGTATTTTTGTAAAAAATATGAAAGTAAACGGAAAAAATTATCGCACAGTATGGATGAAAGGCAGCGAGGTACACCTCATTGAGCAGAACCTTCTCCCTTTTGAATTTAAAATTTTCAGAGCAACATCACATTCCGAAACCTGCCATGCAATAAAATCAATGATAGTAAGAGGAGCTGGCGCCATTGGTGCTGCGGCAGCTTTTGCTATGGCTCAGGCAGCGATGGAAGCAGAAAAAAATAACTATCTTAATTATTTATCTTACGCAAAAACCGAAATAGAAAATACCCGCCCTACTGCACAAAACCTATTTTACTCTGTTGAAAGAGTTTATAAAGCAGCGCTTATTTCTAAAGAAAATGCTTATGAAGAAGCGCAAAAAGTTGCCGATGAAGATGCTGCTGCCAGCCGGAAAATTGGTGAATACGGAAACGAAATAATAAAAGATGGTTGTAATATTCTTACTCATTGTAATGCGGGATGGCTTGCATTTGTTGATTTCGGAACTGCGCTTTCTCCGATATATGCAGCGCATACTTCAGGGAAAAAGATCTTTGTATATGTTGATGAAACAAGGCCCCGCAGTCAGGGTGCGCGACTTACCGCATGGGAACTGAAAAACGAAGGAGTCCCACATTCCATAGTTCCCGATAATGCAGGAGCCTTCCTGATGTCGCAGGGAAAAATAGATATGATAATTGTAGGAGCGGACAGGATAGCGCGAAATGGCGATACTGCAAACAAGATTGGTACATTTGAAAAAGCAATAATTGCAAAAGAATTAGGAATCCCATTTTATGTTGCTGCGCCAACATCTTCTATTGATCTGAATTGTAAAAAAGGTTCTGAAATTCCAATAGAACACAGAAGTGAAAATGAAGTTTTATATCAAACAGGTATAGATAAAAAAGGAAAAATTCATGAAGTGCTTGTCTGTTCGCCAGGTTCAGGAGCCATAAATCCTGCTTTTGACGTTACTCCAGCAAAATTTATTACAGGAATAATTACAGAAAAAGGAATTATCAATGCTACCGAGAAGGGAATTGAGAGGATAACGTAAGTTCTACATAAGAGAAAAATATTCTCAAAACATTGCGTGGTAAAAGCCATTTCATTTTAAATTTATTTTGTTTTATTTTCTTTGATCGTGCAATTCTTTAGTACAAAAGAATTAGAATTGATGCTTGTGAAATCGCCTTCCACCGTGAGGACAGAAGAATAAAAAGTTTTTCTCGAGTATGAATTTTCTTTTACAATCCTTTGTTTTAAAGCAGCTGTATCGATAAGTTCGTTATAGTGCAATTCAAAATAATAAGTAAAGTCAGGATTGTATTTGCATATCGAATCATTCACTATGTCCTGCCATTCAGCAATCTTCACCGATTTATCCCCTTTTTGTGAAGTATTGGAAAGAAGTGAATCTTTTGGAGAGTATGCAAAGCATTGCATTACAAGGTTACCCGACCACACATTATCAAGAACAAGGTTTTTAACACGTATTCTTTTGTTACTGTATTTATTTTTCAAACCATCCTCGTTCTTTAAAAATAATTGAAAAATATTCCAGCTTTCAACTTCAGGTACTGCTTTGGCAAGCGAATCAACTTTGTATAAGGAATCCTGATAAGCTTGAACTCTTTTTTCATTTTTGCCAGGACCGCATGATGCAAAAGAAAAAAAAATAATAACTGTAACAAAAAAGATTGAATTTTTCATAAAATTATTTTTTTAAAGATTTAACCTACCTGTTATGTTAAATGTTACTTAACGCAAATATCATTCTGAATAATGTCAGGCTGAGTAATGTCACGCTGAGTTTATCGAAGCCTTATCGAAGCCTCATCTGTATCGTCCTAAAATAGGTTTACACATTGCTTAACTTAGCACTAATTATATTGATCTTTTTTACTTCCTACATAAATACTGAATTTCATAAAACGGCATTCAAGAGGACCGTTAAATATAGCAATTTTTCGTGTAGGTTTCAGCCCTATAAATTTCATAGCATTCAAATCGGAACTGATGATCCATGCATCATAACCTTTGCAATTCTTTTTAAGAGTATCACCTATGCTTTTATAAAATGCAACAATGTCGTTCTGCTCTAAACGCTCGCCATAAGGCGGATTCATTATCATTACACCTCCTCCTTCAGGAGTTTTAAATTCGTCAAAAGAAGCCACTTGCAGACTTATCACTTTCTGCATATTTGCCGAAATAATGTTACCTCTTGTATTTCTTATCGCTCTTGCTTCTATATCGGAGCCGGAGATCAATCCGTCGAAGATCTTTTGTTTTCCAGTCGCGTCAGTCTTAATTCTTTTCCATAACCCTTCATCATAGTCTTTCCAGTTCATGAATGAAAAAGATTTTTTAAAAATTCCTGGAGGTATATTCTGTGCTATCAAAGCTGCTTCTATTAATATTGTTCCTGAACCACACATAGGGTCAATAAAATTCCTTTTACCATCCCATTCGCTTAATAGTATAAGTCCCGCCGCCAAAACCTCACTTAATGGAGCAAGGCCTACAGCAACCCTGTATCCGCGTTTGTGAAGTGATTCGCCTGAACTGTCAAGCGATACATCGCACTGATCTTTATAAATATGAATATTTATTTTGATATCAGGATTTTCAATATCAACAGAAGGTCTTGTTCCATTAATGCTGCGGAACTTGTCAGCGACTGCATCTTTTACTTTTTGTGAAACAAAATGCGAGTGTGAAAAAGATGAATCATTAACAATGGAGTCAATAGAAAAAGTATTATCAACTGAAAAAATGTTTTCCCATGGATAATCGTAAATGCTTTTATACAACTGATCATTTGTTGAAGCAGGGAAGGAGTAAAGCGGTTTTAAAATTCGCAAAGCTGTTCTGCACCAAAGGTTTGTTTCGTACAATAATTTTTTATCGCCGCTGAAACTTACGGCGCGTTTTATTGTTTTAACATCTTGAGCGCCAAGAGTGGTAAGCTCTTTAGCAAGGACTTCTTCCAAACCTGCAATAGTTTTGGCGATGTATGTTTGAGATTGAGTAGTTGTTTCCAAGAAATACTTTTTTACAAAAGTAAACTAAAAATTAAGTATTCCTGTATCTGTTGATAAATAGGCAACATTAATGATTATAAATCCAATCATAATGAATTATTGATTTATTAATTTCTCTATAAATTTTTTTGCTTCCACAATATATCGGACATGCGTTGCTTTTCCTATATCGCCATTTTCATCCCATGCTTTTATTTCAAAAAATAATTTTCCCCCATCAATCTTTGTAAATTTTGATTCGCAAAATACTTTCATGCCTACCGGTGTTGCTTTAAAATGTTTTACATTAATTTCTATCCCCAAGGTAATAAATCCTTCCGGCAAATAGGTTTGAACACTGCTCTGCGCTGTTCCTTCCATAAAACCTACCATTGCAGGAGTTGCAAAAACTTCAATTAATCCTGAACCAAAGCAGGCAGCAGTATCATCTAATGTTACTTCCATTTCTTGCTTTTTGGTTATACCCGAAGGAATATGGATTTCCATAATTATTTTGTTTTTTGCAAAAATAATAATTTGGCTTTTGTGTGAAAATAATTTGATAAATTTTTGGCAAGCATAACGAAAAAAATAGACTTTTCGCGCAGACACTAAAAATAAAAAAACCTTCTGTGATAGCAGAAGGTTTAAAAAATAATTGATTTATTATTATTTTGTATCTGTAGTTTTAGTTTTATTTTTCGTAGCATTGCAGCAAGATGATTTTTTGGTAGTGCTTGATGTTCCCATACAGTCGGAATGATTTGAACAACCTACTCCTGAATTACCGCATTTTGATTTATCGCACTTTGACATATCACATTTTGATTTGTCGCATTTTGATTTGTCACATTTTGATTTATCACATTTTGATTTATCGCAAGTAATTGTTGTTCCAGTTTTGCAGCAGGCTTTAGGAGTAATACTATTGTCTTTTGTTACAACAGTTTTTGAAGTAGATGCGGCATTTTGAGCGTTAACACTTATACTGGGTGCTAAAAAAACAATTGCCATTGTTAATACGGCAACACGCAAAAGAAGTATGCCAAACGACATAATGCTTGTTTCAAATGCTGTTGTAATTTTTTGTGATGATACATCCCGAACGATTGAACCATACAATGTTTTTATACCTGTAGAAACAACGATCATCGTTCCTTCTCCGCTTGTGACAAATGTCCCTGCATACAGCGTTGTCGTCGCTTTCATTTCTTCAGTATGAAGATAAGCAATGGCTTTCTTTTTTTCCTGCGGTACCGATTCTCCGGTAATAGCCGATTGGTCAACAAATAATCCATCTGCCGTAAGAACGAGGCCATCAGCTGGTATCATGGCTCCTGGTGTAATAACAACAACGTCTCCGGGAACAATAGTCTCAATATCACAACTTTGTTTAACGCCATCCCGAAAAACAGATGCTACTCTTGTTATCCGCTTTTTCAGAGCTTCAGCGACTTTAGTTGCACGATGTTCCTGTATAGTATCAATGCATATACTAATGACAGTAATGACAACGATGATAAGTGC
>CAINEZ010000430.1 GCA_903847905.1 uncultured Bacteroidota bacterium | reverse complement strand
GTTTTTTACATACATTTGTTCATATCTTTGCATGAAAAAATTACCGAACTATTGATTAAAATACATTTATATCACTTTAAGTTAATATTTAATCTGAATTTTATTAGCCTGATTAATTCACAAATTGGACTAAAGTCCATATATATATATAGCTTTTGCATTGCCCCGACCTTAAGGTCGGGGTAATTGAAAAAGCCGTTATTGCTGGGCTTTAGCCCAAAATTAAAAGTTTATGAATTAATTTTACTAAATTTTAAAAATATGACACAAGAATTAACAATACTTTTAATAACAACTATTTCAATAGCATTTATTCATACCCTTACAGGACCCGATCATTATTTACCATTCATTGTAATAGCAAAGGCGAAAAAATGGTCAATTACAAAAACCGCATGGTTCACCGCCTTGTGTGGTGTGGGACATGTGGGAAGTTCTGTAATACTTGGATTTGTTGGGATTGCGCTTGGCATAGCCGTAGGTAAATTAGAATTATTTGAAGGTGTAAGAGGCAGTATTGTTTCATATATATTTACTGCATTCGGTCTTGTATATTTTGCGTGGGGCATGCGCAGAGCTATCAGGAACAAGCCGCATAAACATTTACATTTTCACAGCAACGGGAGCAAGCACCTGCACGACCACACACATCACGAAGAGCATTTACACGTGCATGAAAAAGAAGACAAGATCAATCTCACTCCCTGGATACTTTTTACAATTTTTATATTCGGTCCCTGTGAGCCTTTGATACCGCTTGTTATGTATCCTGCCGCAAAACATAATTACGGACAGCTTACATTGGTTACCATTATTTTCAGCGCTGTTACCATAATCACAATGATGACTCTCGTTTTAATTACATCATTCGGAATAAAGTTGCTCCCCATGAAAGCCATGGAAAAATATAGTCATGCCTTGGCCGGCGGAACCATTTTATTATGCGGGCTTGGAATGTTGTTTCTCGGTTTGTAGAATATCTATTTTGCCTTATTCTTTTTCAACCACTCATACCATTTACTCATTCCCTCGCCTGTCTTCACTGATAATTCAATAAATTCAAGATGATGATTTACCCGCAGGGCATACTCTTTTGTTTTCCCAACATTGAAATCAACATACGGCAAAAGGTCTGTTTTATTGATGATACAGAGATGCGAGGTCATAAACATATTCGGATATTTTATCGGCTTGTCTTCTCCTTCTGTTACACTTATTATCACAACTCTTTTTGATTCGCCGAGATCGAATAATGACGGGCAAACAAGGTTTCCGACATTCTCAATAACGAGGACGGATTTTTCAGTAACATCAAGCTTTTTAACCGCTTTACTTATCATATCAGCATCCAGATGACAGCCATTGCCTGTATTGATCTGTACCACCGGCGCTCCTGTTGCACTGATACGGTTGGCATCGTTCATTGTTTGCTGGTCGCCTTCAATAACATAAAATTTGATTTCATTTTTCAGGTCGTTTATTGTTCGTTCCAGGAGGCTTGTCTTTCCTGAGCCGGGAGAACTTACAAGATTCAGTGTGAAAATATTTTTCGCTTCAAAATAGCCTCGGTTTCTTTCTGCCAGCATATCATTTTTATGCATGATATTTTGTTCTATCGTGATCTCGTGACTGTGTGAGTGTTCGTGGTCATGCTCATGATGCTCATGCTCGTGGTCATGCGAATGTTCATGACCATCGTGGCTGTGTGTATGTTTGAATTTATGATGATGACTGTGTTTGTGCTTTCCGTCATCATGTTCATGATCGTGGTCATGTTCAAATTCATGAGTATGTTCGTGGTGATTTTCTTCACCGGGTTTTCTGATAGTTATATGGTCATCAGGCTGACCGCATCCGCAAGTTCCGCACATATAATTAAGTTCAAAGTTCAAAGTTCAAAGTTCTGCTCAATCCTTACAAATTTACTCAATTTTAATTGATTTAACTTTTAATTCTTTTCCCTGTATTATTTCAAACTGAAAGCTTCCGCAATGTGGACACATTGTATAGATATCATCTAATTCAAATTCTTTTTTACATTCCAGACAAACAGCTTTTGCTTCGATAAAATTTATTTTTAATAACGCTCCCTCAACAACAGTATTTTTTGCCGATACTTCCCATGCAAATTCGAGATTTTCAGGAACTACACCCGAAACAGCGCCAATATCGAGTACTATTTCTGTAACATGTCTGGCTTTCATTTTAGCTGCATGTTCTTCCACTATCTCGATAATATTTTGCGCTATGCTTAATTCGTGCATTTTATTTGGTTTGGAGTTTAGAGTTTGGAGTTTGGTTTAGAGTTTCGAACTGGAAACATCAAACCCCAAACAGGAAACTATTTTAACAAATTCTAGGTAATTGTTCTCCTGCAAGCATATCAATTATTCGTTTGCCTCCTATTCCTGTATTCATCACGACCATTCCTTTATTTGATCCTGTTATTTCCCCAATGATTACGGCATTTTTACCAAGTTCATCAGTATTTAAAATTCCAAGAACCTTCTCTGCGTCATCTTTCCCAACTATCATTACAACTTTTCCTTCGTTAGCCATATATAGCGGATCAAAACCAAAAATTTCACACAAGCCTCTTACGCTTTCCTGAACAGGAATAAGATCTTCAGTAAGCTCAATACCTAAATTATGTTTTTCCGCAAGTTCGCACAAAACGGTTGCTAATCCCCCTCTTGTTGCATCGCGCATAAATTTAATTTTATCAGATTTAGCGAGGACTTTTGCTATAATTTTATTTAATGGCGCACAATCCGAAAGAACGCTGTTTGTATATTCAATGCTGTTCCTGGCGCAAAGAATGGCTGTTCCATGGTCGCCGATAGTTCCGTTAATAATTATTTTATCACCGGCTTTTATATTGTTCCCGAAGCTTATTTTTTTTCTCTTATCTTCCAGCAAACCTATTCCGGAAGTATTGACAAATATTTTATCGCATTTTCCCTTGTCAACAACTTTAGTGTCGCCGGTTACAATTTTTACATTCGCTTTTTTAGCTTCTTCAGCCATTGATTTTACTATTGTTTCAAGCTCCGATAAAAGCAATCCTTCTTCAATAATAAACCCGCAACTCAGGTAAACCGGTTTGGCCCCCGACACTGCAAGATCGTTAACGGTTCCGCAAACAGCCAGTTTTCCTATGTTTCCGCCGGGGAAAAAGATCGGATCCACAACATAAGAATCAGTAGTAAATGCAAGCAAATCGGTATCAACAGTTAATATTGCCGAATCAGTTTGATTTTGCAAAATCTCGTTATCAAAATATTTCACAAATAAACTACTTATCAGTTCATGTGTCATTTTTCCGCCACTTCCGTGGTTTAATAAAATTTTATCATTTTTCATGAAAAACTTTTTTCCGAATTAAGTTGCTGCAAAATTACGTTTTATGTTATACGTTTACCATGTAAAAGCAATTTATATTTATTGGAAACAAGATACGTTTTTAATTAATAGAATACCTATTTTTGCATATATTCATTAAATATCTTCATGATTATTCTCGCACCATTACAAGGCTATACCGATTTTATTTTCCGCAATGTATACGGCAGGCATTACCCAGGTATTGATATTGCTGTAAGTCCGTTCATTTCTTTAGTACATGGAGAAAAAGGAATTCCCCGTATTGCCAAAGATGTTTTGCCTGCCAATAATCGTACAATGCCTGTCATTCCTCAAATATTAGGAAATAGCCCTGAACATTTTATTAAAATGGCTGAATTTCTCTATAACTGGGGATACAGGCAGCTAAACTGGAACCTGGGTTGTCCTGTAAAAAATGTTACCCGCAAAAAAAGAGGTTCGGGCTTGTTGCCATATCCCGAATTGGTTAGAAAAATACTTGAAGATATTATTCCGAATATTCCGCAACGCTTATCCGTAAAAATAAGGCTTGGCTTAAATAATACAGAAGAAATATATAAGATTATACCTGTTCTGAATGATTTTCCCCTGGAAAACATCATTATTCATTCGCGCATTGGCAAACAGATGTATGAAGGCGATATACATCACGATGTATTACAGAATTGCCTTCCGCTTTTTAAACACGAAATTATTTACAACGGCAATATTTTTTCCCTTGCTGATTATCATGCTATCAAAAAAAAATATCCATCGATACAAAAATGGATGATAGGCAGAGGAGTATTTTACAACCCGCTTCTTCCGGCAATTATCAAAGGAAAAAAATTACATACTGTTGAAGAAAACAACGAACTGTTCTTGCCTTTTCTGCTTGACTTGTACAACGAACTGCAGATATTTATAAATGTAGATCCTGTAGTTTATAAAGTAAAAGATCTTTGGAAGCTTTTCAGTAAGCGGTTTTCAGAACCGGAAAAAGTTTTCGATAAAATTGCACATACTCATACTATGAAAGAAATTACACGAATTACAAAAGAAATAATTGAAGAAGAAACAATAAATGAATAAATCGGCGAATGGGGAAAACAGAGAAACATCAATTGTACTAATAGTTAAGACAATACTTAACTTATTGATAATAAAATTTATACAAAACATCTAATTAAAAAACGAGCAATAACATATTTCATGTAACTTTGCCAACAGATTTTCCGCATGCAGAGTGACACTACATCATATAATCCTAACAACCTTTGTAGCGACAGCATTACATGGTTCAGGGAATTTTTCCTTTTGCAGGACGAAGTGCCTTCAAATTTGCTGAACAAAAAGGAGAATATTTTATTTTTAAATAACAGGGTAATACCAGTAAAAATAGATAAACCCGGATCATTTAAAAAATCAATTTTTGCATCTCATCAGATGCAGCCTGTGATTTTTTTACCAAAAGAAAAAAATATTCTGAACCCTGGATGGGTTTCCCCTTTGCTCATTATGATTTTCTTATTGTTTACTATATCTAAGTATAGCTATTTCAGGAACATACAGCAAATATTCAAGGCGTTTTTCAACAAAAGATTGTTTAATCAGCTTTCAAGAGATGGCGGCCTTTTTAGCGAAAGAGTTTCTCTTATTCTTTTCAGTTCTTATCTTTTAGGTTTGTCATTATTTATATTCAAGATCAGTAATTTCTTTTTAAACTTTCCGGATTCGTTTTTTGTTAGTTTAGTTATATTTTTGAAAATTTTAGCCGGTATTCTCATTTTTTATTTATTGAAAATGGGAATTTTTAAATTAAGCGGTTTTATTTTCAAGTCTTCAAAAGAAACATCCGATTATGTTTTAAATATGTACGTATTCGGGCAGATTACAGGTGTGGTTATGCTCCCAATATTAGTTTTTATTACTTATCTGTGCAACGAAGCAATTATTTATACAGGGCTGATATTGTTTTCATTAATGTATTTGTACAGGTTATTTCGTGGTTTTTCCATTGCAATTTCTAATGTAAAAGTTTCCACATATTATTTATTTTTATATCTTTGCACGCTGGAAATTTTACCGTTTTTTCTTTTAGCTAAGGTTGTGATTACAATGGTAAATTAATAAGAACGGCCTGGCAATATTGATTTAGAATATTTGAAAAATTATTTGTTCTGATGGTGAAAATTAAAAATGTTCTGGTATCCCAACCACCGCCTGACAGGGAAAACGATCCTTATCTTGAGCTTGCTAAGAAATTCAACCTGAAGATCACATTCCGCAAGCTTTTTAAAATTGAAGGAGTTCCATCAAAGGATTTTAGAGAGAAAAGAATTAATCTGCTTGATTTTTCCGCTGTGATATTTACAAGCAAAAATGCGATTGACCATTATTTCAGGATTTGCGGTGAAATGAGAGTTACTGTTCCGGATATGATGAAATATTTCTGTATTTCAGAATCCATTGCTCTTTATCTTCAGAAATATGTTTTGTACAGGAAACGTAAAATATTTTATGGCAGACAACATTTATCAGAACTGATTGATATTATGAAAAAGCATAAAAACGAAACTTTCCTGCTTCCAACATCTGATCTGTTAAAACCTGAGACTCCGAAATTGCTTAATGAGAATAAATTCAATTATAAAAGAATAATATTTTATAATACGATTCCTAATGATTTATCAGATATTGATATTAATCAGTTTAACATGATTGTGTTTTTTAGTCCGGCAGGAGTAAAGGCATTGTTCCATAATTTCCCTGATTATAAGCAAAAAGGCGCTATAATTGCAGCATTTGGCACCACAACTTTCAACGCCGCAAAAGAAGCTGGCTTAAAAGTACACATACAGGCGCCTACTCCTAATGCTCCATCCATGACAATGGCTCTTGAACAATATCTGGAAAAAGCTTCAAAATGTAAGTAACCTTTTCCGTTTCTTCTTAAACGGGAAACAACTTTTTCTGAAATTGCAAACGTTTAAAAAAGAAGAACGTCTTAACGAAAAAAAGATTATTAAAGAACTTTTTGAAAAAGGTTTTGAGTTTTATTCAAGCCCTATTAAAGTTTTATGGCAAAATGTTTTTTTCGAAAGTAATTATCCCGCAAAAGTAATGATAACAGTATCCTCCAGAAATTTCAGGAAGGCTACAGATCGTAATAAAATAAAACGACTTATCAGGGAGGCATACAGAAAAAATAAAAACATTATTTATGAACACCTTCAGAAAACTTCAGGTAAAATTGCAATTATACTGATATATTCAGGCAAAATAATAATTCCATACAGCAAAATTGAGTCTAAAATAATTTTAATTTTACAACGTTTAGTTAAGGAACATGAAGAAAGTATTAAGTAAAGTGTTTATCCTTTTATTACGTTTTTATCAAATGTCCATATCTCCTATATTGCCGGCATCATGTAGGTATACTCCAACATGTTCACAGTATGGCGTTGAAGCTATCACTAAATATGGCCCATTCAAAGGAGGATACCTTACACTTAAAAGATTTCTGTCTTGCGGTCCATGGGGCGGCAATGGCTATGATCCTGTTCCATGATTATCATACTAAACCCGGGAGAATTTTATAATTTATGAATGAAAAAAAAGGTATAGAGGTATATGAAGGTGTAGAGGGATAAGTACATATTCCATTATGTCTCTTATACCCCTTTCCCCTATTCCTTTATACCCCAAAATATATAAAATTAAGCCATTTAAAGTATTAATATTCTAAAGTAATTTTTTATGAAACGATATAAATTTTCACTTACAAAAATTAAGCTGTGTATAATTGGCGCGGTAATAATCGCTACCTCTGTTTTATCGTTCAGTTTTATTGATGATGATTTTGAAATAGCTAAAAACTTAGACATTTTTGCTACTCTCTATCGTGAACTCAATAATAATTATGTTGATGAGATTAAACCCGGTGAACTTATCAAAACCGGCATTGACGCTATGCTTGAATCACTGGATCCTTATACAACATACATTTCGGAATCAGATATAGAAGATTATAAATTATTGACAACAGGGCAATATGGCGGGATAGGCGCAATGATTCATAAGAATGGCGATTATATTGTAATTTCAGATCCGTATGAAGGTTTTCCTGCGCAAAAAAACGACCTCAGAGCCGGGGACATTTTTTTAGAAGTAAATGACAAACCTGTAAAAGGAAAATCTACAGGCGATGTTACCGACATATTACGCGGCCAGCCCGGAACCACAGTAAAGATTCTTATAAGGCGGGAAGGAGAAACTAAAGAAATTGAAAAGACAGTTGAACGTGCCGAAATAAAAATTAACAATGTTTCATATTTCGGAATGGCTGATGAAACTGTTGGTATTATCAAGCTGACCAACTTTTATCAGAACGCGGGGAAGGAAGTAAAGGATGCTTTTCTGAAATTGAAAGAAAAAGGTATGAAATCATGTATATTAGATTTAAGAGGTAATGGCGGAGGTTTGCTAAATGAAGCGGTAAATATTGTAAACATATTTATTGAAAAAGGAGTTACGGTAGTTAGCACAAAAGGGAAATTGAAAGATAAAAATAATTATCACCGTTCCCTGAATCCAGCTACAGATACTGATATGCCATTAATTATTCTTGTTGACAGGGGAAGCGCTTCCGCTTCTGAAATTGTAACCGGTGCAATTCAGGACATTGACCGTGGCGTTATCATTGGTGAAAGAACATACGGAAAAGGTCTTGTGCAAAATGTAATCCCTCTGAGTTATAATACCAAGTTAAAAGTTACGGTCGCAAAATATTATATTCCCAGCGGAAGATGTATCCAGGCAATTGATTATTCGCAAAAGAATGAAGATGGGAGTGTTGCCAAAATACCCGATTCTCTTAAAGTTGCATTTAAAACAAAAAACGGAAGAATAGTTTATGATGGTGGTGGAATTGAACCGGATATTTTTCTGGAACCATATAAATACAGTAAAATTACTATAAGCCTTGCAGGAAAATATTTAATTTTTGATTATGCAACTAAATACAGGAGTTTGCACGATAAAATTGACTCCGCCAGATATTTTGTTGTTACTGATGAAATGTATAACGATTTTATTTCTTTCTTGTCCGATAAAGATTATGATTACATTACTAAAAGCGAACAATCTCTCAAGGATCTTAAAGAAAATGCTTTAGATGAAAAATATTATGATGCTGTTAAAGCAGAATATGAAGCGCTGAATAATAAAATAATTCATAACAAAAAAGAAGATCTCATAAAGTTCAAAGATGAAATAAAAGAATTATTAAAAGAAGAAATAGTTTCACGTTATTATTATCAGAAAGGACGAGAGGAGGCATCTATTTCCTCTGATCCCGAGGTTAAAAAAGCTATTGAAGTGTTTAAAGACAGCAAGACATACAAAGGTATTCTTGGTGGCACAATCATCCTGAATAAAGAAAAATAACGAACTGCAATTTTTATTACCTGGTATTTTTTGCCATAGCAGTACTCTTCATGCTAACGGAAGATACTATTGAATCGCATGCAGGGATTACATTTTTTGTGTTCTTTAATAATTTATTTTTATTCGGCAGGAAAAAAGAATATCAAATTACATTTTGAATTCTACTCGTTCTTAACAGGTTTGCATTCCGATAGCTATCGGAAGCAAAGGTGATTAGAACTAGTTATACCGATAGGAACAAAGTAATATCTTCGTCCCTAATTTTCGGGGTTCCGTATCGGCATATAATTTTTTAAAAATGCTGATAAAAAAATAAAAAATCCTCACCATGCTCTAACCTGATTAATTCATAAATTTTAAAATATATGGGGCTAAAGCCCGAAAACACTATAATTTCTATTGCCCCAACCTTAAGGTCGGGGCAATGCAAAAATTCTCTACATAAGGACTTTAGTCCAATTTGTGAATTAATCAGGCTAAATGAAGAATCTTATTCTTGGAACATAAAAATAAAAATTACACATTTAAAAGCGATTCGGGAATTAGTGTTAATTTTGGATGGCTAATAAAAAACTATACGGCTTTGAAAAAACTTGAATATAAAATTATCATTAAGGAATACGATTCCCCTGAAAAACTTACACCTGAAGACAAGGAACTTGTAAACAAAGCAAAAAAGGCCGCAGAAGTTGCTTACGCGCCTTATTCTAAATTTTTTGTCGGCGCAGCAGTTAAACTCGAAAATGGTAAAACTGTAATAGGAAGTAACCAGGAAAATGCTGCCTACCCCTCTGGTCTTTGTGCCGAAAGAGTTGCCATTTTTGCTGCCTCCTCTTTATACCCGGGAGTTGCAATTAAAACTATTGCCGTTACTGCTAAGGCAGAAAAATTTATAATAAATAATCCGGTAACACCTTGTGGTTCTTGTAGGCAGGTTCTTATAGAATATGAACATAAGTTTGGAAAACCAATTCGGATTATACTTACTGGTGCTAAGGGAAAAGTTTTTATAATTGATAAAGCGGAAGATATTCTCCCTCTTAGTTTTAATTCAGATGAACTGAAAAAATGACATGAATTAAATTCTTTAGATAGGGATAAAACACTATACTTTTATTTGAACGTAAATATCAAGTTTGCAGTAAAATTCCATAACATTACTACCATTATAGCTACTAGCTTCGACAGATAAAATTTTTTCCCGTACTTACTTACCAGAATGTATAAGAAAAGTGTATTTATCCCTAACCCGATAAAAGAAATAAAAAAGAATTTTAAATACTGAATGGTCATTTCGGGATCATTACTTTCAAAAGTCCATATACGGTTTAAGAAAAAATTAGTTGTAGCAGCAACAGTAAAACCTATACCGTTGGCAATATATTTTTGTATTTTAAAAATTTCTTTAAAAAGATATGTTAGCGAAAAATCCACGACCATCCCTGACGCTCCGACAATTCCGAATTTTATAAATTTTAATAAAATGATTTTAATAGAAATCATACTTTCCCTTTTAGTTTAAACAAAGATTTGAAAAATTATTTTATTAATGCTTTGATTCTATAGCGAAGGCAATTGTTATCGTTATCAATTTTTAACCCACCATAAAATGCAGCCTTTTCAATAACTTTATGCAGCGAAAAGCTTCTCTGGCTTACCGAATAAAATAAAATCTTATTTCTAAATAATTTGCTTAAATATTCTTGTTCTGTTTGTCCGGGAGTAGGTACAAATACTGCATTCCTGCCTAAAGTAATAAGATCCATTATGCTGGAATATCCAGGCCTGCATATTACCAAAGCGGACTCTAAGATAGCCTGCGCTAATTGATCCGTTTTAAGATGATTAACTATTTTGATATTTTCGTTAATATATTTCTCTTCGGTTGATTCAGTAATTCCCCTTACAATAATAGCTTTAAGATGATTGTTTTTTTTCAGTTGTTCCAATACGATATTTTCGAATACCGTTCTCTGTGGCTCAGGTCCTGATAGAATAAAAATTATATCGTATTTTATTTTATTATCGTTGAATTTATTCCTATAATTACGGAACCGCGAAAGTAACCCGATGAAATATACATTGTGAAAATCTTTATGCTTTGCCGACAACTCACCCGACAAATTATTTCTGCCTTGTAGATCAGGAACCCAACATTCATCATATTTTTTGATATAGTGTTTGTTCAGTTGCATTGCAAAATATTCAAAAAATTTCAACCATCCCGGAATCTGTACCGAGAGCTGGTGTGTAATAAAAATACATTTTACACTTTTATTCCAAAGCCCATACCTGTTATCCGAAATAACCACATCTATGTTGTATTCTGTAATTATTTTTTGAAGAAATTTCTTCTCTTTTCTGATTCCTCTGAAAATGCGGGGTAAAGAAAATAACATTTTTACCGCCATGATGCCCTTTTCGGGGTAGGTGATATCATACCCCGGAAATGTAATGAATGTAAGAGCCGGAAATTCCTTTTTTAAAAAAGCCAGAGGTCTTTTATCGGCAGCTATAATAACATTTACTCCCAAATTCAAAAATTCCTGAATAACAGGAACGCAGCGTGTGGCATGACCTAATCCCCAGTCGAGCGGGCAGACCAATATATTTTTTTTATCCGGCAAATTTTTAAATTTAAGTTTTGAATTATTTTATTAGATCATTCATGCTCTTTTGTTTTAATAAAAGCAGGTAAAGATAAACATTTGAGAAAATAGATTTTTATTTTTTTAAAATTCCCAAAAGTCGCAAACAAATGTACGGAATTATTTTTATGACATCGCGTGCTGAAACGCACGATAGTAAAGAGTAATAATTTTAGACGAGGTGTCTTTTTGTAGAAACTGAACACACCGCCCCCTTTCCCCAAGCAGGAG
>CAINEZ010000429.1 GCA_903847905.1 uncultured Bacteroidota bacterium | reverse complement strand
TAAGTCGCAAACCTGCCTGACCGGTAGGCAGGGACGCAAAGCCTTGATATTGTTGAAATTTTCAAATAATCATCATTTTGCAAAACACTTGATATTTCAGGGTTTTAAAATTATTACTGAACTATTGGATAAAAGGAAACTTTATTGATTTTTTTTTATAATAAGAGCCTGTGTTATTATTGCTAATCCAATATTTCTACCGGTCTGCTTTCAAATAATTACAAATACTTATAGCAAATTACACAAAGATATTAAATCATTTTCTATAATAAAAAAATTCTTATTGTAAATTATATTAGTGTTATGTTAAATGTATTATAGCAGTTCACACTTTGATTAGGCTTCGATAAACTCAGCCTGACATTACTTAGTGTGACTACGTGCATAGGTCATACTAAGTCTATAGAAGCATTTCAGTAGACATTTTGTTTTTTGCGTCATAATATCATTATTACACATTGGATTTTTACCTGTTGCAAATAGTTGCAAACGGGCAATTCTGGCATATTGGCTTGTTAGATAGTAAAGATCTATTTTTTACAATTCCAATGCCTTTTTAATAAATGGATCATAGTTAATCAAAAAGTCTTTGCTCCAAATGTTTCCGTTGTAATTATATTTATCTTGCAATTCTTTTAAAGTAACAGGGATTTCGTATTCAAAGCGATCATGCATAGCATCTTTTACTTCTTTTACATTTTGCAGATCAATAGATGGATCAATTTCAATTTTAATTTTTGAATTTGGTAATTTGAATTCAATGGCATCAAACAAGTCCCCTATAAACTCTCCAACAGGTCTGCCTATTGAAATGAAATTGTCGTTTGGATTTGAATTTGGAATTTTTAAAGCCATGCCAGCAGCAGAAAAAATATAATCATTGCCAATAGTAATTATTTTACAATCTAAATTAAGCGATTCTTTAAAAGGCTTAATCGTATGAAAAGTACCGAAATGAAATCCACTACTATCGGTATCGTACCTGTAAAATACTACGTTTTTAAAATTAATGGAATCAGATATGTTATTATTAATATTGTGATCTTTTTTATATCTTTTTGTTAATGATTTAGGATTTTTGCCATAAACAGAATATTGCAAAGTAATTGGGTATTTTATCAATAATTGATAAATCGCTTTCCACATAAGACAACTGCCACCGCCATTGTTCCTAATATCAATTATCACTTTATTTATTTCTTTACCTTTTCCATTTTCAAGTATTTTGGTTCTAAAAAATCTCATGCTTTTACGTGAATCACTCATAAAAGGTATTCTAATGTATAACACTTTTAAGTCGGCCCAATATTCAACTTTTTTAGAATTATCAAAAATTGCCTTATTATGAATTAAATCAACACTTTTATTGAAATAAAATGTATCATTGCTTATTGAATTATCAGGTAACATAAAAGTGAAATATAAACTACCTTTTTCAACTAAATTGTCTGCTAACCAAAACTCATCAGAATAAAAACAATGATTATTAACATCTATTTTCATTGGGAAATACCCATGAAAAGGAAACAGTTTTGTAAATATATCAGCAACTTCTTCATTATTCACTTTAGTTAAAATACTGCCAACCGGATAAATTTTATTGTTATACTTAAACTCACTTACAGTTAGATACTTCCCATTGATATAATATATAGGTAACATAGGTAATTCCAGTTTTACGTTCTCATACATTTTTATGTATCCAGGATAATTTTCAGGATATGTGTGTCCGTCCTGTAATGTAGATAGTGTTTTAAGAACAAGCTTCCAGAAGGAGTACCCCGAAGTAATAGTATCAATTTCTTTTCTAAAAGTTTTAATTGTGTCAATAACTGAATAGTTAGTTGTAAAGTTTCACCACGTTGTTAATGGTAAAAACTTCCCCCTTCCTTTGCGAAGTGGAGCGTAGCGGAACGAAGCAAAGGAAGGGGGAAGTCGCCCATTAAATGATAACTTGCTTAAT
>CAINEZ010000428.1 GCA_903847905.1 uncultured Bacteroidota bacterium | reverse complement strand
GGTTCCCAGGCTATTATTGGCACTGCGATAAATACAGGTGCTACAGGGCCTGACCAATCATCAATTTTTGATTTATCCTCAACCACCAAAGGCATATTAATACCAAGGCTTACAAATGCTCAACGTAATAATTTAAAACCTGTACAGGGGCTTACAATATACAATACCGAAAATAAAGCAATAGAATATTATAACAGCACAGCATGGTACAGGCTAGAATATCCACCACCAACTCCCGCTGCTATAACAGGACCTACAGGTGTTTGTCAGGGAGCTACAGGAGTACCATATTCCGTTTCGGCTATTTCAAATGCAACATCTTATGTATGGACATATTCGGGAGGCGACGCTACAATACACAATGGCGCCTCAAATTCAGTAACCATAGATTTCTTAGCGAATTCAGGCAACCTGAATGTTAAAGGAACCAATACCTGCGGCGATGGAGCAGTATCTGCCAATTATCCTGTAACTGTAAATGCTTTACCAACAGTAAGCGCTACCTCTTACTCTATATGTGTGGGAGGTACAACAACCTTATCGCCAACAAGCGGTGGTACATGGACAAGCAGCGATCCAACAAAAGCATCTGTTGCCGGATATACTGTAACAGGTGTAGCCGCGGGTACACCGGCTTTTACTTTTGCGCAAACTTCACCAGCTTGTAATAATACTACTTCCGCAGTAACAGTTCAAAGTGTTACTGCTGCACCAAGTGTTGCAGCAATATGTAATGGAGCTACAACGGTAAGTGGTACCAGTGAGGCTAATGCTTCGATCATCGTATATAAAGCCGGCAGTACTCAAATAGGAACTGCAATAGCAAGTGCAGGTGGGGCATGGACGACAGGAACGCTTTCACCGACTATAACTACAGGCGATGTTATTACCGCAACAGCACAAGCTATGGGAAAATGTGTGAGTTTAGCCTCTGCAGGTGTAACTGTACAGGGTGTTACAGCAACCCCTGTAGTTACTTTACCTATATGTAATGGAGCCACAACGGTAAGTGGTACGAGCGAGGTAAGTGCTTCAATCATTGTATATAAAGCCGGCAGTACTCAGGTAGGAACTGCAACAGCGGATGGTAGTGGGAATTGGACAACAGGAATGCTTTCACCGACTATAACTGCAGGCGATGTTATTACCGCAACAGCTCAAGTTACGGGAAAATGTGTGAGTGCAGTTTCTTCTCCGGGAGTAACAGTACCAAGCGCCCCTTTTGCTGGCTGGCTTTACAAGAAAAAAATCACCTTGTCTTCCACATTAACACAGGATTACCAAATAAAACTTTCTATACCTTCTGGCGCCGGCGGTTGTGAAGGTCACGGTCTTGCCAACTTTACTGACCTAAGGTTTGCTACAACCTGTGGCACAACCTTGAGTTACTGGATTGAGTCCACGACTTCTCCAGCGGTTGTTTGGGTTAAAGCTTTAAACGGCTCTTCCGAATTTTATATGTATTATGGCAATACAAACGCTACCACAACTACTGCTAACGGAGACAATACCTTTGAGTTTTTTGATGATTTCACAGGAACTGAAATAAACACATCAAAGTGGGCTGTTTATCAGGGAGCGGTTGGTAATGGAAGATACTCCGTTTCAAGTAGTATTATAAGTTTAACATCATCACCAGCAAGTTTTTATCATTCATTTACAACATCTGCAAATATTGCAATGAGAGCCAGAGGATATGTAGATAACATAACTTGGGCTGGCGGTACAATAATTTATCTTTCCGGTCCATCAACAGTAGCATTTCATACACAGGCATATACTAGTGGTAATGTTAATTTTTTTAAAATTAACAATATTGATTGCGGGGCTTATTGTCCTAGATCTATTGATATAATAGATATAAAACTTGATGGTACAAATATTAGCGGGTGGACTACTGGAATTATGAGAGGAAGTCAACCTAGAACAGAAGGAATAAGTACAATTTATATAGGTTCAATGGATGGACCTGTATATGATACTGGCGATGTTCACCTTGATTGGATATTACTTAGAAAATACGTTTCATCTGAACCAACACCAACTTTAGGCGCAGAATCAGGTAATTAAAAAAATGTTATTTTGCAATAATTCACAATAGTTATAATACTTATGAACCTATCCGATTTTCAGAAAGCAGTATTTTTTTGGATTCTTGATTTTCTGCATGAACCCGAACCATAAATTTCTTCACTTCATCATGTCCCTAAGCGAAAAAATATTTTAAACAAAAGGAAAAAACATGTAATAAAAAACGTATTGCGTTATTTCGATAAAAAATCGTATTCCATGAAAAAATATTTTATTCATAGATCATTTGCCATTAAAGGTCTTAACAGCTTTTTAATACTTATAATGGTATGTTTATTATTTCCCGTGTCAGTATATACGCAAGGGAATGCCGCTTCGGCGACTCTTGAGTTAAAATCCACAACGCAGGGAATTTTAATACCACGTCTTACAGAAGTTCAGCGTAATGCAATACCATCGCCAGCAAACGGACTTTTGATATATAATAATGTGTCTAATACATTTAATTATTACAATGGCGTAGTAGGGGCGACAGGAAATTGGTATGAAATACAATCGACTTTGATTGTTGGCGCTACAGGATGTACGGGATGTACAGGGCTCGGAGGAGGAGTAGTTCTTCGCGCTGTAACTGGAGCAACAGCGGATGCTTCTGCAATGATGGATATTGATGATCAGAGCAGAGGGGTATTGTTTCCCAGAATGGCAACAGTTACAGGAGTTACAGGAGTTACAGGCTTAATTATTTATAATAATACTGATAATACCTTAAATTATTTTGATGGAAGTTCCTGGAAAGTGCCTTGCGCTACGGCAATTACAGGAGCGACAGGTGTTGCAGGTTCCCAGGCTATTATTGGCACTGCGATAAATACAGGTGCTACAGGGCCTGACCAATCATCAATTTTTGATTTATCCTCAACCACCAAAGGCATATTAATACCAAGGCTTACAAATGCTCAACGTAATAATTTAAAACCT
>CAINEZ010000427.1 GCA_903847905.1 uncultured Bacteroidota bacterium | reverse complement strand
TAGTTTATACTTTGCACGGGGTAAATTGCTACATTTGGGTTTCAGGTAAATGGTATAAAGGTATAGGGTATAACCTACTTTTTATTATGACTTTATACCTTATACCACTCCACCTTTTTGTATTCATAAAATGTGGAAATTTATCCCGTTTTTAGTATAACATAATACTATAACGAAAATTTTATTGGAGTTACCAATATTATATTTACTGCAAAGCCTTTTCTTTTTGCAGGTTTCCATTTTGGCAGGGTTTTTATAACCCTCAATGCTTCATTATCCAATAAAGGATCGACACCTTTTTTTACTGCAACCTTTTCAACATTTCCATTACTTGAAATTACAAATTCAATGAGAACTATTCCACTTATATGTTTGATTCTTGCGCCTTCGGGATAACGTGTATTTTTTATTAAATATTGGCTCAATGCCCAAAAACCGCCAGGAAATTCAGGTAATACATCAACTTTAGTATAAATTATTCCATCTTCATTGCCATTAGCGCTTCCTGCTCTCGAAGTGTCAGAATTAGCCGATTGATCATCTTTAAGTGTGTCTTTTTTTTGTTCAGGTAGTTTAACAATTTTAATAGTATCAGTTTCAGGTTTTATAGTATCTACAACGATCAACTTGTCTTCAACTTCTTTAATGATTTTCTGTTTTACAGGAGGTTTATATAACTGCATGCTATCAATATTTTTCAGCGTATTATATTGTTCATAATCTATTATCTCCTGCTTAAGTTCATTGTCTGCAAATTCATTCATATTTTTAAGGTTCCTTACATAAGCATAAGTAGTAAATAAAGCAAAAATAATTAAGGTAAGAAACAATCCTACACATACACTTTTAAAATAAATTTTTCTTAAAATGTAAGCTCCGTAAGATTTATTCTTTTTCGCAAATATTATGTCGTCTAATATATCCATTCGTATTATCAGTATTTAACTGATTTCCTTAATTATTATTGTCAGCCCATCTCTACAAAATGCAAAGATATTCTGTTTTTTTAATCTTTAAAATTTGATTTTTTTATTAACAGAGAGTTGCATAAAAAAACCGCTGTGAAAGAGCGGTTCTTTTTAGGATATTTAAAATATTCTATTTTTAAGAGTAAGTCTGTTCACATTTCGTTAATGCTTAAATTATTCCTTGACCAGTTTTTTTATTGCAACATCCTTATTACCGATTATTTTAATTATATATATTCCGGATGATAAGTACGAAATATTTACATCTGTTTTATTTTGCGTTATTACTATGTGTCGAAGCAATTTGCCATCAATACTGAATAATTCAACAAAAAAATAATCGTTTGAATATGCTGTGAAATCAATGGTTATAGATTCTTTTGCCGGATTTGGAAAAATAAAAATATCACTTGAATTTTCATTTTCCGAAATATTAGTGTAAGTCCCTACAGATTTATTTTTTGAAAACTCCGAAGTATTTCCTAAAGCATCGGTAGCAGTTGTTGTGACAACATCACCGAAATTAATGCCCGAAACATTTAAATTCCAGTTTCCAGAAGCATCGGCAATTGCAGAGCCGATAAATTCTTTTCCTTGTCCATAGCCGGAAATATTATTATCCGATTTAAACAATTCTATAATAATGCCACTTGGACCGCCATTAATTGTGTAATCAATTATTCCTGAAATTGTTGTTACACCGGTAATCGTATTCAAAGTGGCACTTTGAATAACAGGATAATTCATTAAATTGTTTGGACCTGTGGTGTCCGTATTACCAGCACTGTTAGGCGTAACACCTTGTGGGAAAAGATCAATACCGAGTTCTCCATTATCATAAATTGAATTTTCAGTAAACGTATTATAAAGGTCGGCAGCAGTAATTACTAAAATTCCATTACCGCCATTAAAAGCAATAATATTTCCTTTTCCGGCTTCTCCAATCTTGTTGTATTTAGGCCCTTCTAAGATACGAACACCATCTAATAAATTTCCAAGCGGCAAAGTGCCTGAAATATCTGTGCCGATTTTATTGCGGATAACAATATTGCCGTCAGTTCCTAAAGCATGAAATTCAATACCCATTTGCCTGTTCCCAGAAATCAAATTACTATCAATATACTGTTTAAAAGAAGGACCATCAATCAGTATTCCGATGGAATTTGGTAAAGCCGCTGTGCCTGTATAATCTGTCCCTATTAGATTTCCGACGACAGTATCTTTTTGTGTTCCCATATTATAAAGGAAAACCCCATATCCCGAATTACCCGATATCAAGTTTCCTGCTCCTGGTTTTCTTCCCCCAAGAGTATTGTAACTGGAGCCATCATCGCATAAAAATCCGTAGGTGTTTGGAATTGGATCGGTGCCGGAAATATCAGTTCCTATATAATTTCCGGCAATAATATTATAATAGCATCCCGCTCCCATAGTCAAAATACCATAAGCATTATTTCCTGAAGCATAATTTCGTTCTGCAGCAGTATATCCGCCAACCATATTATATTTTGAAGTCCCTTCTATGCTGATTCCGTCGTAATTTCGGATGGCAGCATTCCCAGTGCGGTTCAGCCCGACATAATTTCCTTTGATAGTATTACTATTTGAATTAAGAATACGAATCCCAATATGATTATTGCCTGAAATGATATTGCGGTCTGCAATTGTATTTCCACCAATTGTATTGTTATAAGGGCCACTTGAAATTTCTATACCATCTACATTGGTTAATGTGTCTGTAGCATTGAAATTGCAACCTATATAATTTCCTGAAATGATATTATTATAACATGTTCCTGCTATTTCAATACCAACAGTAAACCCGCCGATAATAAGACCTTTGATAGTAACTCCTGAAACATTATACAGATTAAAAGCAAAATCGGAACCGTAAAGATGTTCACCGTCAATCATTATTTCAGGTCCGTAAATATTTTTATCGCCCTGGTTTGTGGTTTGTGTTGTGCCATCAATAAGTAAATTACTTCGTATTATTACTGGTAATGTGGAAGCAGGCGTTATTTTCCAGACGCCTTGTGTAGCATTATAATTTATATCCGAAGTGGGAATATTAAAAGCGATAGTATGTGTCCCTGGATTAATATTTACATTGGATATTGCCTGGCGTAAAGAGCCGGCGCCGGCATCATTTGTATTTGTTACCGTGTAGATATTTGAAAATACCGAAGGTGATAAAATTATAAAGATTAGCTGTAAAGTTTCACCACGTTGTTAATGGTAAAAACTTCCCCCTTCCTTTGCGAAGTGGAGCGTAGCGGAACGAAGCAAAGGAAGGGGGAAGTCGCCCATTAAATGATAACTTGCTTAAT
>CAINEZ010000426.1 GCA_903847905.1 uncultured Bacteroidota bacterium | reverse complement strand
GTTAAACAGAAAAAATTATAACATTATGCATGTGTACAGATTCAGGATTTTGATTGAAGACATTGATGATTTTTACAGGGATATTGAGATTATGGCTAGCAGTACTTTTGAGGATTTTCACAAAGCCATTATGCAGTCCATTGATTTAAACGGAAATGAGTTTGCTTCATTTTATATTTGCGATAGCAGATGGAACCGCAAAAAAGAAATCACAATTGAAGACATGGGTGAGGATGAAGAAATAGAGGACGCTCCGCTGGTAATGAGTAAATGCAAACTTGCCGAATATATAGATGATCCTCACCAGAGATTAATATATGTTTATGATTTTCTTAACATGAACGAGTTCTATATAGAGTTAAGCAAAATTGTCCCTGCTGATAAAAAAGTTAAATACCCCAGATGTGTAAGAAAATCAGGTATGTTACCTAAAACAGGCGGTTACCATTCATCACACATTCCTTCTGAATTTGACGAAGAAGAAGTATTTATTGAAAATGAAGCCGAAATTAAAGATGATGATGACACAATGGGTTTGTATTCAGATACTGATGTAGAAGGCGGATTTACTGAGGAATCCGGCGAAACATTCGATGATGATAAATTCTGACAAAGTCCTCATTATTATTACAGGACCTACAGCTGTAGGTAAAACAGCATTCAGTATAGAACTGGCAAAATATTTTCAAACAGAAATAATTTCTGCCGATTCACGTCAGTTTTACAAGGAAATGAAAATAGGCACTGCCCCACCCTCGTCCAATGAACTTAAAGAAATCAAACATCATTTTATAGGCAATCTTTCTATTTCTGATTATTATAATGTTTCAAGATACGAGATTGATGCCGTTTCCAGAATAAATGAATTGTTCGGCAAGTACGATAAATTAATAATGGTTGGCGGCTCAGGTTTATATATAAATGCTGTAATACATGGTATTGATGATTTACCCGACACAGATGAATCGACCCGCAATTATTTAAAATCTCTTTATTCTTCCGATGGTATCTCGTCACTGAGAAAATTGCTTAAGGAACTGGATCCTGAATATTATGCGCAGGCTGATCTTAAAAACCACATGCGCCTTATACGTGCGCTCGAAGTGTGTTTAAGCACCGGTAAGAAATTTTCCACATTGCGTAAGAATGAAAAAAAAGAAAGAAAATTTAAACACATTATAATTGGGTTAAACAGAAAACGTGAAGAATTATTTGAGCTTATTAATAAACGAACTGAAATGATGCTCGCAAAAGGACTTGTAAAAGAAGCCACCGAACTCCTACCCTTCCGTAATTATAATGCTTTGAATACAGTGGGATACAAAGAAATTTTCGAATACTTAGATGGGCATATTTTGCTTGAAAAAGCAGTTGAGGATATTAAAACCAATACACGCCGATATGCAAAACGACAACTTACATGGTTCAAAAAAATGCAGGAAGTACAATGGTTTCAACCTGAAGATAAAGAAAGTATTTTACATTTTATTAAATCAAAAAGTAATCTATGAAAACAAAAAAAAGTTTTTTTATAACAGCAATAATATCTGCAATTGCTTTATTGATGATATTTTTTCTTCTTTTTTTTATTCCGGGTTTCACTCAAAAAGACAATACTTCATTAAAAAAAAAGATTGTGAAGCAAGCTGATACCATTATTACGGGGAAACAACCAAAAAATGATACCATACTTATTATAAATAATCACAAGGTTTTTATAAAGATATGCGGGCAGAAGAGCAAAGGAACATTCCTTGTTCTTCATGGATGGAACCTTCCAGCCGATGACTGGTGTCTGAAAACAACTCTTTGTTCAAAAGCCCTTGAACAAGGCTATTGCATTGTTCTCCCATATATGGGAAAAAGTATTTATCAGGAAATAAATTACCCTGAAACCCGCACCGAGTGGCGTTCCTTCCCTACCCGCAAATGGTTATCAGATACTTTAATTACATTGTTGCAAAAAAAATATTCTCTTCTGTTAAAAAACGAAAATAATTATCTTGTCGGATTATCAACCGGAGCAAGAGGTGTGGCGCTTGTGTTGCTCGATTTTCCTGATCTTTTCAAAGGAGCCGCTGCATTATCCGGTGATTACAACCAGCTAAAAATGCCATCCGATAACCTAATGGCAGGATTCTACGGTACTTTTGATAAGTTCAAAGAACGATGGAAAAAAACAGACAATCCAATTTTCAGGATCAAAGAATATAGAACACCCCTTTACTTAGGACATGGGAAGCTTGATAAAGTCGTACCTCCCGAACAAACCATAATGTTCTATGATTCACTTAAAAAATATCACCCTGGTTTAAAAACAAAACTTAATATGCCAGATGCGCAGCATGACTACAATTACTGGGGATCGGAAGTGGATAATATTTTGAAATTCTTCGGAATATTAAAATGAAAAGGCATTTCAAAAAACTAAAAAAACTTACCACTTAGATACTAAAGAAACTAATACCGATAGCACATTCAAAATAGTCCAATTGCGACTTCGTCTTATTGAACTATTTTCATAGCCTGTCCCGTACCGTAGGGATAGCATCGGCATAATTTATTTTTTTATTAGACTAAAAAATAAATACAATTGGTATAAGCTTCACCAAGAAATTTCTCAGTGTTTCTCAGTGATCTAAGTGAGCATCCCGATAGCCCAGCCTGCCGGCAGGCAAGTATCTGGATTATTGGTAATATGGTAAAAATTGCGGATTTAAGTTTATGATTTTTATCTTTTATTTATGCACTTTTTTTCAAACGAAAGTTAAATCATTCAGTTTAAAAATTTCTTTTGGTTTTACACTTTTTTTAACCATATGGACTGTGCAACATTCGTTATAATAATCATGTTCAAAAAATAAAATGAAATTATCTGCAATTGCTCTTTCGTAAAACTCGGTTTTCTCTTTTAAGGTCAATAATGGTTGAACATCATAGCCCGGAACATAAGGAACAGGGATATGTGAAACAGATGTAATAAAGTCGGCCATAAAAACAATTTTTCTTCCATTGTAATTTATCTCAGGAATTAACTGTCCCTGCGTATGACCGTTATACATCTTTAGAAAAATACCATTAAATAACTCCTGTTCTTCATGGATAAATTCCAGATGACCATCCTCGAACAAAGGCAGGTAATTTTCATTAATGTATGCGGCTTTCTCTCTTGAGTTCGGATTAACAGCCCAATCCCACTGCGCTTTTGAACAATAGAAAGTAGCATTTGGAAAAACATTTAACAGTTTTGTCCTGTCGTTATTGTATTTCAAGCAGCCTCCTACATGGTCAAAGTGAAGATGAGTAAGGATGACATCGGTAATATCTTTTGCATTAAAACCTTTTTCTTCCAGTCCCTTCTCAAGAGTATTTCCGGAAACATAAAAAAAAGAAAGATATTTTTCACTCTGTTTATTTCCGATACCGGAATCAATAAGAATTTTATGTCCGTCAGTTTCAATCAGCAACAACCTGTTACAAACGTTAATCATGTTATTTTCATCCGGATGTAATGTCATAGCCCATATAGATTTCGGAACAACACCAAAACTTGCGCCTCCATCAAGTTTAAAATTTTCTACATTAATCACGTGAAGTTTCATGTTTCACAATTCTTTTATAAATAAATTTGTGCAAAGTTATAATTTATGATCTATATTTCTCTTAAATTTGTGTGAAATAATGTGTTAATAGACATAAATTATTGATATGTTGAGTTAAATAATCTATCAGTTATTGTAACTATTTTAAATTATAATAGTTTAATAAGGGCTACATGTAAAGTTTCACCACGTTGTTAATGGAGAAACCTCCCCCTTCCTTTGCGAAGTGGAGCGTAGCGGAACGAAGCAAAGGAAGGGGGAGGTAGCATTATAAATGATAACTTGCTTAAT
>CAINEZ010000425.1 GCA_903847905.1 uncultured Bacteroidota bacterium | reverse complement strand
TCCTTTATTTTTTAAATAGTTTCGGCAAACAATAAACCAATAGTCAAAAATTTAAAAAATTTAATAATTTTGAATTTTAAAACTATTATCGAACTATAAAATTTACAAGTAATAAAACTAAAATTTATAACAATATGTTTAATTCACCTATTCTTGATTTAGCTATTGCTTTATCATTTACCTATTTTATATTAGGTCTTGTGGTAAGCGTTATACATGAATTTATTTATTCAGTACTTTCATCAAAGCGTGGAAAATTTTTAAAAAGAGCCATTCAAAATCTTTTTTTCGATGACGAATGGAAAAAACTTTCAGCTAAGATTTTGGATAGTGAGTATATAGTTGCGCTCAAAGAAAATGAAAACAGGGAACCATCATACATTCCCGCAAAAAATTTCGCTCTTGCATTGATAGAGCAATTCAGGACTCATGACTCCTCATTGGATATGAACCATATCAGGTTAATCCTTACCAATAATACAAAAGCGCAAACAAAAGGAATAAGCGATTCTTTCAGAAATATTTTATTGGGATTTTATGAAAGATCGAAAGGAGATTTACAGGTTTTTCAGAAACATATCGAAACATTTTATAACGATGCAATGGACAGAGCAGCCGGTGTATATGTGCGTTCGACCAAAAAAGCATTATTAGTAATTTCAATTATTATTGCTGTTGCTTTAAATGCAGATACTATAAATATTGCAAAAAAACTTTGGAGCGATCAGGGTGCGCTAAAACTAACAGCCGATAATATTAATAAAACCATTAAAGAGTTTAATGAAACGAATAAAGCAAACATTGATTTAAAGGATATAAAATTTGATGGTGAAAAATTGATTATTGTAAAAAAAGATTCATCTGTTATGAAAAACAATGATTCCATACATGTTATAAATACTGTAAAAGAAGTTAATAATACTGTGATTTATCTTCAAAATGCCGGAGTTCCTATTGGCTGGACGAAAGAAAATATTCCACAGATACAAAAAGGATTTTGTAAAAATTTATGGAACTGGATAACTAAATTGTTTGGAATTTTTCTTAGTGCAATTGCTTTATCGCTTGGCGCGCCCTTCTGGTTTGATTTGCTCAATAAAATTGTAAACCTGCGTGCTACAGGTAAAAAAACCGATAATGATAAAAAAGACAAGAATAATACATCCGCTGACCTTACCGTTAAAGCTGTTGGACAATGATTATTAAAGTAATTAAACCGTTAAACACCAGTATTGGCGGTGCCGGTACTACTTATCAAAAAGGTAAAATAAGATATCAGAGCGAAGAAATTGAAGTTGCCGGAAAAACAAAAGGCGAATCAATAAATGGCAATAATATTTGGTATTTTGATGGCATAGATAAATATTATTGGAGTGGTGGAGTTGAAGAAATAAATAAAATTAATACAAAAATGGCATTAAGTATTGAAAACGACCTTTCAAAGAAAATACAATTGAAGAATAACTTTTCTGGTAAAGGAGAAGGAATAACTATTGGTATTTTTGATAGTGGAATTGATAAAAGGTATTCTTCATTAAAAAATGCACTTATATCAGAAGATGATTTTTTAACACAAAGTCATAATTCAGAAATAATAAACAAACATGGAACAAATGTTGCCGGGATTATTGTGGGTAATGAAGAGCAAATATCCGGTGTCGCTATTAATGCTAAAATCAGAAGTTACAGGGTAATTAAAGACGATCAATATACGGATGACAGAGCTATAATTGCTGCAATAAATTACATTGTTAAAAATAATATTGAAATTGATATATTAAACTTAAGTCTTGATGTTGACCCTGATTCTATTTCTTATGTTCAACCACTAATCAATACTCTTATTAAAAAAGGAATAATAATAGTAACTACTGGCGGCATATATAAAGAAGCAAATGAAATTACAAAAATTAAAAATATAATTCATATTGGTGTGTTTGAAGGTAACCAATTTGAGGATGCTAAAAAAGAAGGATTTTTAAAAGAATATAATTTGTCATTTCTTAATAATAACATACTAACCACCAGTTTTGACAGTAATAATATAAAATATGATTTTTTCAAAAATGATAGTGCATATACCGCTATGACGACTGGAATAATTGCAAATTATTTAAGTGAAATAAATATTTCAAAAGAGGATAGAAATAAAGAAATATATGATTTTCTCATTAATAATTCATTTGACATAAAACAAGAAGAACAAGCTATTCAATTAAAAATGTATATATGAAATCCATTAAAATTTTAAGTATTCTGATATTCTTATCAGTGTTTTCTTATGGTCAAATTGCATTTTATGATGCAAATAAAATTAAATCAGAAATAACAATAAGTAAGACACTAGGAGGTAAAATATCTTTTGAGGTTGATACAAATAGTATGTCGTCTTTTTGTCAGATTTTTAAAAACTATACGCCGGATTCCTTATTATTAAAAGCGAATAGTGATTCTGCATTATTTATTGAAATTAAATCATGGCTAAAAAATAATCCTTTTATTACGATTGGCGGAACACAAAAAAGTTTTTCTTTTAGTAACAATAATAGTCAAAATAAAGTTTTTTCATTGTCTTCCGTTTATTCTTCCATTGGCAACCTCAATGTAACCAACTTCGCTGATGGCTTTGCCAAATTCATTGTAAAGCGAACCAAACAGGAATTAAGTATTACTTTTTTTGAACAATTTAAAAAAGATTTAGAAACAAACGAACAAATTAAAATACTTTTTCCCGCCACTTATAAAGCTCTGAAAGCAATCGATCAGGAAATATATAATTACACAGCTTACCTTGATTTGTTGCGCGAATCTTTTCAAAAAGATTTGGCTCTTTTAATTCCAAATATAAGTAAGCTTATTGATTCTCCATGCATGAACGATGTTTTTTCAAAATGCCCTGGTATTAGAATTATGCTTTCAGATGCAATTTATTTTGCAAACGAATTTAGCAAAGGACAACACCCTGGCGAGCTTATTCATAATTTTGTGAATGAAAAAGCTGATGAAGATTCGCTGAAAAAAATCAATCCGTATTTTTATCCTTCATTACAAACTCTCGATTTATTTTCCCAATCATTACGTTCAAAACAAACCGACCAATATTGGATAAACCAGGATTCTTTAAAATTACTATTATCCGATAAAACAACTTTTCAAATATATATCGGATTGATTTACCAGGAAGCGTTAAATAATAAAATAAATTTTAATGATTCTCTTTTAAAAGGTATTCTTAAAAGTATCAAAGATAAAATAGATACTATAAAACCTTTTATTGCCGGTATTGTTTCCAAAGGGAAAAACATCGACTACTATTATAATGAGATCCGGAAAAAACAAAATGCAGGAAAAGACCAGCCAACTTACCAGGATTATTATAGCCTGTATGATGCTTCACTAAATTTTTCGGAATACCTCGCTCAAGTTCCTGCCGTATTAAATTTACCAACATTGAATGATGATAAAAAATTGAACAGCTATTTTAGTGCGTTTCGCAGTCTTGGGAATATTTATGTAGATGTTTATGAAAAACAATACACCTCTGCAATAGTTGAATTTAGTAGTATATACCAGGATTTGATAAATGAAAACTATCAAAGTCAAATAAAATCATCAAGTGATGAAAAGGAACGAATGTTAAATGTAGGTTCTTTAATATTGAAGTATGGGGGTTTAGCTTCAACAATTGTTAAGGCTGAAACCAGCGATGATGTTGAATCCGCTATTGATGCTGTAGCTTTACCTGCCGGTTCTTCAAGAATAAAAAGAGAAACTCATTTTAATGTAGCTTTAAATGCTTATTGCGGATTGTTTGCCGGACGAGACAAAATAAATATAAAGTCATCTTCCCAAGATTATTCTTATGGTGTAACTGCTCCCATTGGGATTTCTGCATCATGGGGAATAAAGCATAATTCCCTTTCAGTATTTGTTTCAATAGTTGATTTAGGCGCCATTACTGCATTCAGGTTTGTCAATGATACTGCTAAAACAATTTCAAAAATTCAATTAAAAGATATTATTTCACCTGGTTTATTTATTTCATGGGGAATACCTAAATGTCCTATTTCTGTTAATGCCGGATACCAAATAACACCATCTTTAGAAGCAATAGACGCAAAAGGAAACACACTTCAATCAAGCCTTTCGAGATTGAGTATAGGTGTTTGTGTTGATATTCCTGTTTTAAATTTTTACACCAAACCAAAAAATTAAGTAAATAAATTATTATATGTTTTTTAATCAAATTTAATTTATTATTATGGGAAATTATTATCGTTACGATGCGCATTGCCACATCTTCACCTTGAAGTATGCAATTAAAGAAGTAAAAAGTTTATTACATGATATTTTACATGGAACATATCCGTGGGACGATCCTAACGCCAAAAAATTAGGTTCTTTTAAAAGAAGTTTTTCCGATTTAAAAGAATTGCTTCGCCAGTTATATGAACTAATCCATGCCGCAGGAGGGACGGAGGAAGAAAACCTCGAGTTCCTTCAGAAAGAGGCAGGCACGGCTTTCACACCAGATGAACTTCATATAATACCATTGATGATGGATATTTTTTACATGTTCGCTTATCCTCTGAACAAAGACGAAGAAATACTTAGTGTTAAAAGATTAAAAGCGACTCCGGTTGATGAAAAAGAGTTTCAGGACAATTGGAACGAAATTCTGGATGATTTAAGCGATTACATACAACCGCAAAAAAAATCACTTAAAGCAACCCGAAATCCTAATGAAACTAAAAAAGTTGAACGGACATTGAAGATAATTGAAGAGGAAAGAGCGGTTAAAAATATTATTGAATCGAAAAACAGAAAATTAAAATTAACTTCTACCCAAGACTTTTATCAGACCGAAGGATACTGTTATCATTTAGACAACCTGATGGATTTGGTAAAAAAACGTAAAGGCGAATTATATCCTTTTATTGCAATTGATCCGCGCCGTCCGGGAATTATAGATACTTTGTTGAGCGGTAGTTTTTTCAATGGCGACGGGCTATTTTATGGCGTTAAACTTTATCCGAGAATGGGATTTCACCCGCAGAGCAAGCCTATGGACAAAGTTTATAAATATTGTAATGATAATCAAATACCTATTACTTTCCATTGCGGAAAAGGAGGATTTCCGCCCAGCGCCGAATGGAAATATTCTGAATTTGGAAACCCGATAAATTTTGAACCCGTAGTAAAAAAATATCCGAATCTTAAAATTGACTTCGCTCATCTCGGAAGTTCCGATCCATCTCATGAATGGGCAAAAACAATAGTGCGACTGGTAAATGAGAATGAAAATGTATATTCCGATTTATCATGTTACACAAGTACTGATGAGTTAATGCCTGTAAAGAAATTATGGGACGATAATCCAAAACTTAAAACCCGTTTAATGTTTGGAACCGATTTCGATGTTATGTATTTTACCGATAAAGTTAACATGCAGCTATATTATAATAATTTCAAAACTATTTTTACTCCCGATGAATTAAAAATATTAATGCACGATAACCCTGTAAATTTTATGGGAATAAACGATTAAGAATAGAGTAAAAATAATTTTAGCTGAATTGTTTTTGTGAACTGTTAAAAATATTTATTTTTATATGTTAATTAGTGTCTGTCTATAAACTCCACAAAATGATTAACCGCAAAGTGCACAAACCTGCCTGCCGGCAAGGCAGATGCGTTTTTTTCTTTGCGGGCTTTGCGTGAAAAATAGCAATTTTATATACAGACTCTCATTATAAACCGATAATAAAACTTAAAACCCAAAAACCTATGTCACACAAAATTTCACGTTTCGGCTGGTTACCCGATTTACCGGATCACCGCGATTTAGTTTATTCAGCGCCCAGACCAATAAAAGCAAAACTTCCTTCAAAAGTCGATTTGCGAAAATCCTGTCCCGATGTTTACGACCAGGGGCAGTTGGGAAGTTGCACCGCCAACGCCATTGGCGCAGCTTTTGAATTTAACCTGATGAAACAAAAAGCGAAAAGTATTTTTATGCCTTCACGTTTATTCATTTATTACAACGAACGCGTAATAGAGCACAGCGTGAGTGAAGACAGCGGAGGTATGATACGCGATGGTATAAAATCAATAAGCAAACAGGGAGTATGCCCTGAAAATCTGTGGCCATACAATATTGAACAGTTTAAAAATAAACCTCCAATAAAATGTTACACCGATGCCCAAAAACACCAGGCTCTTTTATACCAAAGAGTAACCCGCAAACTTGAGCAAATGCAGAGTTGTCTTGCCGAAGGATATCCATTTGTATTCGGTTTCACCGTGTACGATGCTTTTGAAGGCACTGCCGTTGCAAAGAGCGGAAAGCTTGATTTGCCAAAGCCTTCCGAAGGAGAGTGCGGAGGACATGCAGTTCTTGCAGTAGGTTACGACAACAGCACCAAGCGTTTTATTGTGCGCAACAGTTGGGGCGATGGTTGGGGACTCAAAGGCTACTTTACTATGCCTTATGATTATTTGCTTAATGAAAATCTTGCCGACGACTTCTGGAGTATAAGATTAGTGGAAAAATAATCCGGCGTTGAAGAAAAAATAATAGAGTTAAAAAAATAGAATTAGTAATGTGAAATTATTTTTTCTCAGTGCTCTTTGTGATCACGATAGCCCAGCCTGCTTACAGGCAAGTATCAGGGCTTTGTGGTTAAAAATTAAAGGAATCAAAACGAAAAGTACCCGGGGCGGGAATCGAATCTACCTGTCGGTAGACAGGCCCGCACTTCGATTTCTATCTTCTTTTAACTGCTCTTTGCCACAACCGCTTTTCCAGTACTTTTCGCGCTTTCTGGCTTCAATCCTGTTTATACACTCTTCTTTATAAATTAGTTTGAATGGAATATATGGTTTTGTCGTTCTTTCATAGCCTTTATTATGCCTATCTATGCGAGCATTAATGTCTTTACTCATTCCGACATAAATGTAATCTCTGATAAGACTTGATATTGCATAAACATAATACATCCTGATGCTAAAAAACAGTACCCGGGGCGGGAATCGAACCCGCACAAGATTGCTCTTATTGGTTTTTGAGACCAACGCGTCTACCAATTCCGCCACCCGGGCATAATGCTAAAATGAAATTGGGAGTGCAAATGTATCGATTACTTTTTGAAAAGCCAAAATTAAATGACATTGCGGTGGAAACCCTTGAGGTCTTCCGCGGGCTTTATAGTGCTGTGTCCTCAAATGTTTGAGCGTTTTGCATGAAAAAAGCAGGATCATTTAGATAGTTTTAATGGTATTTCAAATTCTTATTTAAAAATATTTTGAACGAACAAAATAAAACAGTAATTTCGCAATCTGTAATTAAATGATTTTAATTCTTTTCAAATCAATAACATCCTTACATGTCCACTCCTATTGTAAATATTGTATCCGGCAGGGCAACTCGATATTTGGCTGAAAAAATAGCAGCTTGTTATGGGAAAACTCTGGGGGAAATTCATATATCCACTTTTAGCGATGGTGAATTTCAGCCGTCATTCGAAGAAACAGTCAGGGGTAATGAAATGTTTATTATCCAGTCAACATTCGCTCCTTCTGATAATTTATTCGAACTGTTGCTTATGATAGATGCTGCAAAACGGGCATCTGCAAAAACAATTGTTGCTGTTATTCCGTATTTCGGATACGCCCGTCAGGACAGAAAAGATAAACCACGCGTACCAATAGGTTCCAAGCTTATTGCAAATCTTTTATGCGCTGCCGGAGTTAACCGCATAATTACAATGGATCTTCATGCTGATCAAATTCAGGGTTTCTTTGACGTACCTGTTGATCATTTGTATGGTTCTACAATGTTCGTTCCTTATATTAAAAATCTTAATTTACCTAACCTTACAATGTCTTCTCCTGATACCGGCGGAACGCGAAGAGCTGCAGCATATGCAAAATTTCTGAATTCCGATCTTGTTATTTGTTACAAACAAAGAGCAAAAGCTAATGTTGTGGAAAAACTTACAGTAATCGGAGATGTGGAAGGAAAAGATGTTGTTCTTGTTGATGATATAATTGATACAGCAGGAACATTATCCAAAGCATCGGAAATGTTAATGGAAAAAGGCGCTGCCAGCGTTAGAGCGGTTGCTTCGCATCCTGTCCTTTCAGGGAAAGCTTACGAACGCCTTGAAAAATCAGCTCTCACAGAGATCATTGTAAGCGATACTATTCCTTTAAGACAAGAAAGCACTAAAATTACCGTGCTAACATCTTCACATCTTTTTGCCGACGTGATAGGCAGGGTACACAATTACGAATCTATCAGTACGCATTTTAAATTTAATCCAATTTTATAAATCAATAATTATTCATTTAAATTAATTTAATCATGAAATCAGTATCTATTAGCGGTTCTCTCCGTGAGAACGTAGGGAAAAAAGATGCTAAGAAACACAGGATCGAAGGCAAGGTGCCATGTGTCCTGTATGGCGGCAAAGAACATGTTCATTTTGTAACTGAAGAAACTAGTTTTAAAAAACTTGTGTATTCCCCCGATGCATACACAATAAAACTTAACCTGAACGAAAAAGAATATAATGCAATTTTGCAGGACATTCAATATCACCCCGTAAGTGATAATATTTTGCATGCCGATTTTCTTGAAATTTTCGATGACAAACCTGTAACAATGCACATACCTGTTAAAGTTATTGGAACTTCCGAAGGCATACTTAAAGGAGGTAGGTTTATACAGAAATTAAGGAAAATGAAAATCAAGGCTCTTCCGGTAAACCTTATTGATGATCTGGTTGTGGATATTACCCCGCTTGAAATTGGCGATTCCATCAGAGTATCGAATATTAAAAAAGATAATATTACGTTCCTCGATCCTCCAAATTCAGTTATTGTGGGTGTAAGAGTTACAAGAGTTATTGTTGAAGAAACACCTGAAAACGCCGAAGGAGCTGTTCCTGCTGAAGGAGCTACCGCTGCTGCGCCTGGCGCTGTTCCGCCTGTAGGAGAAAAGGGCAAAGAAACAGAAAAAGGTAAAGAGGCAGAAAAAGGCAAAGAAGCAGAAAAAGGCAAAGAAAAAGGGAAGAAAAAATAGTTTTCTTTGTATAAATAATAAAAGGTATAAGGAAAAGCTCTTTATACCTTTTTTTAATATTTTTATTTTTAATACCTGATGTTACGCATATTAAATATTTGTTTATTAGTGTCACTCAGAGCCAGCCATTGCATAGGCTTGTGAGTAAGCGGCTGTGTCGAAGAGTGACTATGTATTTGGTAGGGCTTCGACACGTCCCAAAGAGAGGACGGCTCTGCCTGACCTCTAAATATTGTATTCATTTATTATATTTGCATAACATGAGTTAATAAAATTTTACTACATCCATGAAGTATCTTGTTGCAGGACTTGGAAATATTGGACAGGAATATGCCAACACCCGGCATAACATCGGTTTTATCACACTCGATAAATTAGCTGAAGTTGCAGGCTTAACATTTGAATCGAAGAGGTATGCGTGGAAAACAGAATTTCGTTTTAAAGGAAGAATATTTATTCTGATAAAACCTACAACTTTCGTGAACCTGAGCGGAAAAGCCATTTCGTACTGGCTGAAAAAAGAAAAAATCCCCGACGAAAATCTCTTGGTAATTGCAGATGATATTGCTCTCCCGCTTGGCGCATTGCGCTTAAGAAAAAAAGGCGGAGCGGGAGGACACAACGGATTGATAAGCATTATAGAACATTTAGGAACTGATGAATTTTCGCGCTTGCGTATAGGTGCCGGCAATGACTTTCCGACAGGTTTGCAGGTTAATTATGTTTTAGGGGAATGGACAAAAGAAGAAAAAAGCATATTATTCCCAAAAATAGATTTCGCTGTCGAAATCATTAAAAGTTTTGGCACAATAGGCATTGACAGAACAATGAATGCTTATAATAATAAGTGATTTTTTTCACTCATTGTGTAATTGTAATTATTTCAGGCCAACACAGAATGGTTTTAAGTGAATGGAGGCTAACAACCATTAACCTAAAACTAAATCTCCCGATAGTTATCGGGAGCCAGTAACTTCAACCAAAAAAAACCTTAGTACTTCCAAGCTTTTCCCTTATGCCTTTTTCCTTATGCCTTTTTAACTACCATTAATATTTATCATAATGAATTTTATCCTGAAAAAATCTTTCTGGATTTTCTTTCGATTCGTTTGGATATCCCAGCGCTATCAAGGAAATTGGAATAATATGTTCGGGCAGTTTAAATAGATCTTTTATCCCTTTCATTCTTTCTTCTCGCGGATACACGCCTAACCAAACGCTTCCAAGTCCCAGCGCATAAGCTGCTAATAAAATATTTTGAGTGGCTGCAGAACAGTTTGTGTTAAGATAACCTTCGTTGGGCTCATGTGTTTTATCACCGCATACTACTATTGCCAGCGTTGCCTCCGAAAGCATCCCTGCATAAGGATGAACTTTTTTTATTTCATCAAGGATTTCTCTTTTTGTTATTACAATAAATTGCCACGATTGAGTGTTTCTTGCAGACGGTGCATACATTGCCGCTTTTAATATTTTTTCTGTTTTTTCTTCTTCAACTGATTTTGGCTTGAATTTTCTTATACTCCTGCGATTTAAAATTGCATCAAGTGTTTCCATAGGATTATTTTTCGTATAAAATTAATGCAAATTTGCAATTAAAATAAAAAAATAGAACGCGGATAACACTGATTCCGCACATGCAGAATGATTACCGTTGATTTTACCCATAATTATTAACATAATTGGTGTTATCTGAATGCTATTAAATAACTTTTACCCCTTGATTCGCATATTTAAAGTAACAATATCAAAAACAGCACGTATAATTTGAATATATTTGTATCAACAATACCTTAATACATTATTGATGAAAAAGAAAATTATTCTTATAATTATCTTCTCGCTTGTTATTATCGGGCTTGGCTATGCAATATACCTGCTAAACAAGAAAGTGGAAGATAAAACACTTAGGATAGCCGATCTTGAAAAAGTGTCGAAAAATGTCAATATAAAATACAAGAAGCTTAGGTTATCAAAAGACTCTGTGATGCGGGTAAATTCATATCTGGCAAAATACAGAACTCTTACTGTTGCTATGACTTACCGCGATTCGGTAAGATTATCCATGAAATATACTGTCGGAGATGTTGTTCACCTGAAGCGTGATTCTTCGCGCGCCATTGTTAGCGATATAATTGTTGGCGGCGGCAAGTATGAATATTATATTAAATATAAAGTGATATTCAAAACCGGAAAAGAAGAAGAAGTAATTCCCGAGTTGCTTTATTAGTCAATTACCCAGCCCCGGGTCACATTATTTACAAATGGCTATCAAAATATTCTTTATATTTTTCGAGTTGATCCATATACATCTTTGAATGTGGTCCGAAATGTTCGAGCTTGCAATCTTTTATAACATAAGTGCAATGTTCGCCACATATTCCCGAAAAATAAACTTCATATTTCTTATTGCTTTTATCCTTCATGTATATTTTCACCAACTTCATGTCGGATGATTCAAGATTTAAGCATTTAGAACAAAGCGGGCAATAAAATTCATAAAGTTCATCTTCTACTTTTTTTATTGATTCGCTTAATATGCTTGTATAGTCGCTAATTTTTGCCGAAAGCATTACCAAACCATTTTCATTACTTTTTGATTTTATTTTAAAAATAATTTTATCAGTAATGTTAAGGTATCCAAAACAATGAGGGCAGTAAAAAGTATTAAATTTTTCCATAGTTTATATTTTAAAAATTGATTAACACAAATGAAAATTGTAAATTATACAAAGGCGCATAAAAATTAAGACCGAAAGCCTTAACGAAAAAGTCCGAGTTTTTATTTGCGAATGTCGGGCTTTGTGTTTTTGGGTTTGTGGTGAGGGACGGGATTGAACCGCCGACACACGGATTTTCAGTCCGTTGCTCTACCAGCTGAGCTACCCCACCATCCTTTTATTAAGGATTGCAAATTTAAAAAAAATTTTTTGAATTTTAAAATATATTTTGAATCCGACATATATCAACTTTTCTTTTCATTATTATTAATACCTTTGAGGAATATTTTCTGTATTGTTAATTTAGTATAGTAATCCGAATCCATCCTACTTATGCGGGATTAAACTTTGTGATCTTTGCGTCCGTCAGTTTACGGATGTTCTTAGTGGTAAAAAAGAATAACCCTGTCTGCCGACAAGGCAGGCACAAAGTTCACTGAGAATCCCGATACTTGCCTGCCGGCAGGCTGGGCTATCAGGATCACAAAGGACACAGAGAAATATACTTAATTAATTCAAGTTGCTACTTATAATATTAACAATTGATTATTGATAAATATATTAAAAAGAGCAAAGTCTATCAACGGAAATTTCCGATAATGGTAGTTATAACCAAACCATACCAGAACCATGATAGACAATGCCAT
>CAINEZ010000424.1 GCA_903847905.1 uncultured Bacteroidota bacterium | reverse complement strand
GATTCATATTGCGATACATTGCTTGAAAAGGATGATAATGCTCCTCCAATAAAGATAGAAAATCCGGAAAAAAGCAAAATTAATCCCAATATTACTATAAATAATGCAAGCAATCTAGGTACTTTCTTTTTCTCAAGCCAGGCAATGGGTTGTGCACAAATGACACTTATGAAAAGAGCGAGTATAAAGGGAACGATAATTGATTTTGCATAAATCACTCCCGCTATAATGATTATTAATGCAGCGAGTTTTATAACGGGCGAACCCTCCATTAATCCATTGCCTTTGATGTCCATTTTAGTATGTTTATTTTTTCAAGTGAAATTAAATATTTATGGTTTGCAATTTATTTGTCAATGGTTATTCCCAATACTTTTCTTTGGTACCCTTTGCCTCAACTTCTTGACTTTTATTTCAACTTCTTTTGCTCCTTCAGCATGCAAATTTCCTTATCTTGAGAGAGTTCGTAGTGCAACCGAATTTACTATCTTATCTAGATCAATTGAATCATTTAATTTGTTATTAATCTAATTATCTTCATTTCTTAAATTTCCCCAAAACGTTTAAATTGCACCATTAATGCCTTTTTTACAGTATCAATTAATTTATTTTCATAGAACAAAATTACTCAATAAATCAATCCAAGAATTTTTTATTTTATTTGATGGTTGAATGCTAACATTAGTTTTTAAAAGGCACAACCTAAAAGGATAAAAAGGACTGAGGAGGGAACATTCGCCTAACGGGCTTACATTATGCATTACATGAAACACAAAAAGAACTCTACAAGTTTTACAAAGTTCCCGTTTGTTATTTAAAAATTCTCCAACACTTGTTAAAGAGCCATGCAAAAAAATGTATTTATTCTTCAAGTGTGCCATCTTCTTTAAATGCAACACTTTTTTTTCCGGTTCCCATTTTTAAATCTGCCTCATAGATAGTTCCGTGTTTTGAAGTTTCTGTTTTATCTGCTTCCACAATTGTCCAACCGGGATATTGAGTTTTGACAGCGTCTGCAACGGTTTTGGGTAAATTGGCTGCTGTGATTTCCTTTTCGGTTTCAAGCCATGTTCCATCTTCTGCAAAGTTTGCTGAGATGCTGCTACCTTCAAAGGTAAATTCAGCTTCCCACTCTTTTGCTCCTTCTTTGCCCCAACTAACTTTGGTTGCGGTTGGAAACTTTTTTTCAAATGCAGCTTTTACTGCTGCTGGCGGTGTGCCTGCACATGAGCAACTGCAAATTAGCGCAACACTCACAATCATTAAAAATATTTTTTTCATTTTGCTATTATTTAATTTATAACTGAATTGTCATGAGGTCAAAAGTAAACAAATTTTAGAATTTAGGAATTGCAAAATTTTAGAATTAAATTGCATTATTCACACATTGTAAGTTTTGTTTATGCTATCATGGGCTATACAAACTGAAAATAAATCATAACAACAGCAGCAGTAGTCATTAAAATTAATGTGGCAAAGCCAAGAATATTTGAGCGTTTTCCGTTTGTAAATTCCCCCATAACTTTTTTGTTATTGGCAATATGAAGAATAATTGCAATTAATACAGGTGCGGTAAGTCCGTAAAGAATGGCGGAATATATCAGTGCTTTGATTGGTGAAATACCAATGTAATTCATCATCAGTCCTAAGATAAGCGAAATGGTAATGATGATATAAAATGCTTTTGCCTCGTGAAATTTTTTATCAAGTCCTTGTTCCCAACCAAATGTCTCAGTGATGATGTAAGAAAGAGAACCACTCAAAACAGGAATGGCTATAAGTCCTGTGCCTATTACACCCGCTGCAAAAAGTAAGTAAGCAAAATTTCCTGCCAATGGTTTCAATGCCTGTGCTGCTTGTTCTACGGTGTCAATTTGATGTATGCCGCCATTAAATAAAACTGTTCCTGTTGTGAGAATGATAAAGAACATGACAAGATTTGAAAATAACATTCCGAAATCAACATCTAGTTTCATGTCGTGAATTATTTTTTTGTTTACTATTATATGTTTTTTCTTTTGTTTTCTTTCTTCCACTTCCATTGTTGCTTGCCAAAAGAAAAGGTAAGGTGAAATAGTAGTTCCAAGAATGGCAACAAGAATGCCAATAAAGTTTTTATCAAATTTTATTGTTGGAATAAATGTTCCTTTCAAAATCGTTATCCAATCTTGTTTATAAAGAAACGGAACTATCAGATAAACTAAAAGAGCGGCACAAAGATATTTGAGAATGGAAGCGATTCTTTGATACGGTAAATAAATAATCAACACTATAAGTATTGAGGTAAAAATAACGCTAAAAAACATAGCATGAATAGAAGGAAATAAAAGATTGCCTACTGCTCCCATTCCTGCAATATCGGCACCAATGTTCATTACGATGGCAGGAAAACTAAAAAGCACCATCAAATACAAAATGGGTTTTGAATAATTTGTTTTTAGTGTTCCTGTCAAACCTTGCGAAGTAACCAAACCAATTCTTGCACACATTTCTTGAATAGCAGCCATAAGAGGAAATGTAATGAGTGCAGTCCACAAAGTTGAAACTCCGTATAGAGCACCAGCTTGCGAGTATGTTGCAATGCCTGATGGGTCATCGTCGCTTGAACCTGTTACAAGTCCAGGTCCGAGGAGTTTCCAGAACCGATGAAGTTTGTTTGAGAGTTTTTTCTTGTTGTTCATTTATTTAATTCCTGTTATGCCAAGCTACATTCTTCGACACAAAGGTTATACACGCAACTTTATTATATTTAAATCTAAGGTATCTATAAATAAAAAAGCACTTCTATTTAAAATAGAATGTGCTTTTTTAGATTTTAATATTGACAATTGCTCAGCAATATAAATTATTTAACATCGGCATGATGCTTTTGAATCTCTTTCTGAGCATCACAAGCATGAGTCGTATGACCTTGTGCTTTGATTGTACTCTGATGAGCTTTATCATGGTTACCTGCTTCATGATACTTTACAGCTTCAAGATGAAAATTTGCTGCTTCTTCTAAATGTGTAGCTGCTTTTTTGTGATTTTTAATAATATTTTCCATTTTTATATGAATTGAGATTCCGCTTCTGGCGGTACAGTGTGAAATTATTTTCACGCTGCAAAATTAGGTCTAATTCAACGGGGGGGTATTGCATAATTAAAGGAAATAGTTACATCATTCACACATTTTAAATGAAGTAAATTAATCGCGATATGGAATGAAGCTAAATAATCTGATGTGTGAAATTGCATATTTCAGATCAACTGTACTAAACGCAACAGCTATTGTTCCACTTAACTTAGCTGCGCAATTTGTAAGATTTTCTCAGCAATTTTTTCTGGCGAGAGTATATAATCTACATATCCACTTTCTATGGCACTCTCAGGCATGTCAGGCTGTATGGCTGTTTCAGGCTTCTGAGCAATAGTAGTGCCCCCTACTTCTTTAATGCCGCATAGTGCTTCAGCGCCATCGCCATCATATCCGGAGACTATAACAGCAATAAGTTTCCCGTTCCAATGATTCGTTATGGAACGCAAAAAAACAGTAATCACGTCGGACCATCCTCTAGGCTTGGAGATTGGTTTTAAGCGGAACCCACCATCAAGAACGTGTAAATCTCTCTTTTCCGGAATAATATACACATGATCTGGTTCGATATCAAGTTTGTCGGTAATAAGAATAACAGGCATTTTTGTATAACTAGGAAGAATTTCATGGAGCATGGTTGCCACAGTTCTCAAATGATTCACTATGACGATAGCAACACCCATATCACAAGGCAAATGCTGTAGTAATCGGGTGTATGCATCTAAACCACCTGCAGAACCACCCACACAAACAACCGGAAAGTTATTCGCATTTTGTGTATAGTTATTTTTTTTCATCTATAATTATTTTATCCGCTTGTGCGTAATTGAAATCACCATATCCTCGTTTCATTAAACGAACTGGGGTTTACTATTTTTAGCAAAAGTACTAATAATACCAATTAAAGGAAATTTTATTTTATTCGATGCTTGAATGCTTATATCGGTTTTTCAGTAGGCATAGCCTAAGAGGATATATAGGACTGAGGTGGAAACCTCAGCCAGCGGGGCTAATATTATTTATCCAAACTATTTAGTATAAAAAATTTCGTCTAACACCTCCGTTGAAACATATCTCGATACTTGTCTATAAATTGCTTTGAGGGTTCCTTTGTCAAGTTCGGGATGGTTTGGGATGGTAAGAGTCTGTTTCTCGTCACTAATTATTCTTTGGAGTTTTACATGACTTCCCTTTTGGTTTTCAATTTCAAAGCCAATGAGTAGCAAAAGTCTTATGAGCTCTTTACCTGATAACAATTTAATTTTAGGCATATTGAATAGGGGTAATATCAATATTAGCGAATATGGAAGGATGTGCAACTATATCATATTTTGAAATATCTTCGTCTTGCAAATGCAATTCTATTGCTTCTTTAAGGTTTTCCATGAGTTCGTCAAGTGTTCTGCCTTGTGTTACTATTGGAAGGTCGGAGCCTTCTGCTACATAATATTTTTCACCTTTGAAAATATGAAATTGTATAGAAGTTTTCATTGTATTGTTTTTTAATGTGATTTAATGATGGATTAATTGTTTGCAAATATAGCAAAGTTTTTTGAGAACGGGGATAATTTGGGTCATTAATTGTCGTTCATGTCATTTATGGTGATTGGTTGTTTGTATGATTGTTTGATGCTTGCATCGGTTTTTCAGTAGGCATAGCCTAAGAGGATAGATAGAATTGAGGGTGGAACTTCAGCCCAACGGGGAAGGTTTTTTCAACTCTATTTTCAATCAATTAATATTTACAGTTACATTTATTCTTTCCCAAAAATTGGGCGCATACACAATCATATCATCACTTGTATAGGGAATATTATCTGCTCCTGCATAAATCTGAATTAGGTCGGTGATGTTAAAACCCAGGGTGCAATTTATGTTCAGCGTTTCGCCATCGGCGGGGCTATTCAGTGTGAATGCGCTATAATGATTACTCCAAACAAAATTACTTATTGGACCCACGAAAGGATGTGTAGCTGCTGTGGGGTCAAGCGGCGGAATAGATTGCCCTGCATCAAGATACATTACCCTTGTTGAATCTGTATTGCCAAAGATATAATCCATTGGAAATCCATGGTTATCCACATCAAACAAATAATACATTAATGGAAAATTATCCACCGTAAGAATGTTGCCTGGTTTTACAGAATCGCTTTTGTACACAATGTTACAATATTGTTGGTTGAATTGTGATAAGTTTACGCCACCATATTGAGTAGGCAATGTTGCTTCCTGATAAAAATAATTAGCGGTAAAGCCCATATAGATAAACTCAATCACCTTATCTGAAAACAATCCATCACTTCCCGTAGTGCCATATATTATTGGGATTAT
>CAINEZ010000423.1 GCA_903847905.1 uncultured Bacteroidota bacterium | reverse complement strand
GTGGATAAATTTAATGAACTATAAAAATATTATATCATAAATATATAAATATGTCAATGTTATTACAAAAAATAAACTAAAATTAGCCTATTTATTGGTTTGTTCGGAGACTGGGACAAGATTGAAATTTTTTTGTAAGAAAAAAGCCACCGATGATTTGGTGGCTTTCGCTGATTAAGAGTTGTAGTTGTCGTTTACAGCCTCAAAGATTTCCTTAATTGATGGAAGTATTTCCTCAATTTGTTTTTTAATTGATAAAAAATGTTCTTCTTTTTCAAAAAGGATAATTCCTTCATTTCCATGTTCAGCAATTGAGAAAAAGTCATCATTGATTTTCTTGCATAAAATTCCATGAGTAATTATTAGCGGAAAATTGCAATGATTTGTGCGAAATGTTAGAAGTGGTTCAGCAATAAATCTAAAGTAGCCGCTGTCTTTTTTTAATGAAAGGGCTATTGAGAATTCTATAGATCGAAGTTCGTCTATGATTGCGTCTTCTTCATAAGTAAATGATGCAAATTCTGTTGCAAATTTTTCTTCATTAAATAGTGAAATTAAAATTCCTGTTGGCTGATCAATCGAATGAAGTATTATGTCCTGTCGGATTTGCTCTTCGAGTTTGCATAATTTCCTGTTTCCCTCCTGCTGAATTGATTTCAATTCAATTAGTTCCTTGAGATTTTTGAATCTTTCCATTTTTAATTGTTTTAAATTGTTTAACAGTCAATACGCAAAAGAGTGCATGCCTTTTTGTCAGCTTGAAGCACGTAGCTTCCTCTTCTGGAAAACAATTAACGATGGAATTATTAAAGTTCTACAACAAAAAAAGTTTACCACATTGATATACTTCTGTCAATACTGCTCGTAGTTTGAAGTATAGTTGAAACTTTTAATTAACAAAAGACCCATTAACAGTAAAATATACGTAAAAGAAACGGCACACAAATAAAAGAATACTGATTACGACAATAACAACAAAAGTTACCATTATTTTTACCATAACCCTTATCCCTCCCTCAACTGAATCCGTATTTTGAGGCTTATGGTCTTTTTGATAAATTAATTGTTCGCCGAAGTTTTTCATATTAACTTGATTAATTGATTATGTTTATAGTGTACTTTGGAATTGCTATTTCTAAAATATATATAAAGTTAGAGCTTCTTAAACAGGGCGAATATCAAAGAAAAAATAAGGCTTTAATCTCACCTAATCTATGTTGGCTCAGTGGCCTGGTTGATTTTGACATCAGACCTGTTTGCTTGCTTTTTCTGTATGCCGCTACCCATCTCTCCAGTGTCCTTTAGCCACCGGGAAATGCCAGAGTTATATCCTTGAGCCTCACCTCCTTTCTAATTATGGGCAGTACCAATCTTATCCCCCCAGAGGACTGTTTGGTAATTTAGTCCACATATTAGCTGATATTGGCATATTGGTTGGAAAACCGCCATATGTGTGCGCACATTACCCGATTATATTGACAATATAAAGATAAAATGGTATTTTTTAAAGAGATTATGATTGCTTGGTTACTAAGGCTCTTTAAAAATAAAAATGTATAAACTTAAATAAGGAATGGAGGTTAAAAATGAAATTAATTGATAGATCTTGCGGAGAATGTAAACAGAATTATAACTGTGAATATTTAGCGTCGCTTAGAAGAGTTGTTGCGAGAATTAATCAAGACGTCGGGCGCTATTATTCATGGTCGATTTACTTCGGAACAGACGATGAATATAAGCTGGTACATACTTATTGTTCGGGAGAAAATTTTATCACAATATCCTGCGGGGCAGTAAAGAAAATGACCGAAGAAGATATATTCCAAACATTTATTGAATTTATGTGCCCAAACACTAGTATTAGCGATGATAATGAAAATATTATTATCGAATCAGAAACTACTAGTCATGAAGAAAAGATTGAAAAGATTAAAAAAGCTTTAAAGATTGATAATCCTATAAATATCTTTTCAAGCGGGGTGGTAAATGGCTTCGCTGATATAAATGGTATTATTAACATTAGTTCTGCCGCGCTAGACGATTTAGATTTTAATGAAATAGCATTTATTATCGCTCATGAGAAAGCGCATATAGATAATAATGATAACAAAAAAAAGTCCAATATTATTAATGCAGTGCAGAATACGGCAAAAGAAATCCTTGACTCAGATCAGGGTTTATTAAGTAAGCTAGCCGACGTCGCTAAAGTGAGCGCTATTGGCTATGCCTCTTTTGTGGTTCAAAGCCAAGCTGCCGAAATAGCGGCCGATGTACAAGCTAAAAAAATGCTTAGAGAGGCAAATCTTAGTGCAGATGGTGGTGAAAAGCTTATGCGGCGCTTTAATAATGGTTTTTCATTTACTCATCCATCTTCAAATTTAAGAAACGCAATAATAAAGAAGATTTAGTTTAAAGGGATAATATTTTTATACAATATTATCCCTTTTTATATATATGTCTGTTATTAAACAATTTTTATTATAAAATATTTATCACTGGCTCCCCAGTTCAATAAGCAAGTGC
>CAINEZ010000422.1 GCA_903847905.1 uncultured Bacteroidota bacterium | reverse complement strand
TTTAAAAACAAAAAGATATGAGAAATTTATTTACTCTTTTCATTGGGATGCTTATTACATCAATGACATTTGCACAATTTATTCCTTATGGAGAAGCTGCAAATTATATTGAAAAACCAACAAGAACTTTGCCGGCAAATTGGATTAGTTCTCATTCTGGTAAAGCAACAATTGATACTGCAGGGTGGACTTCGGGATTTCAACCTCAGTTTCTTGTACCAACTGCCGAGTTGCATGCTTATATTTGGCGGGATGCTTCTTCAAATAGAACAGGATATTGGTTTGGTACAAATGGTGCTGCCACTTCTACTACTTCTTATGATTATTGGGCACAGTGTTGGATAAACACGGCATCTGTTAAAGTTAGTGGTGTTCTGTTTTGGCTTGCCGGAAAGACAAATATATCTTCGAATCCAAACTCAAAAATAACATTTAATATTCAAAATGTATTACCCTATGTTGCAAATCAGCATGGATGTTTAATTGGTCCCGGATCATATGGAGATTCACCAGGTGGAACTGTTCTAGGTACAGGATCAATGGATATTAATACTTTAGATACTACATTTTTGACATTAAATTATGTTCCAATTAATTTAACACCTACTATAACAGGTGATTTTGCCGTAGTGGCTAATTTTAACGCTATACGTACAAATTCAGATACCGCATTCATGTTTTGCGATGCAGTTGGAAATGGAATGGGTTATAACTATGCTCAATTTTGTATAAATCCTGCTTCAAATTATTATGTTGCTACAAATTACCCAGGAACTGATCTTGATGTAAACATGCCTTTATTTGCAATTATTGATGATGCCAGTGTAGGAATTGGTGATATGGGGTATTTCAACGGATTAAGAATGTCTATCCGACAGAATCCGGTAAAAGAAAATGCTGTTATTGATTATGTTCTTCAAAATACCGGCTCGGTAAAATTAGTTATTTGGGACACTAAAGGAAACGAGGTTGCATCTGTAAATGATGGAATAAAAACTTCAGGGCAGCACTCAATGAATATTGATATTAGCAAATTAAAATCGGGGTTGTATTTTTGTTCTTTGACGGCTAATGGTGGCAGATTGACCAAAAAAATAGTTATTCCAAAATAATACGAATAATTTTTTATGTGAAATTAATCTCTTAATTATTAATTTAAAAACAAAAAAGTATGAAAAAATTATTTACTCTTTTCACTGTGATGCTTATTGCATCTATGACTTTTGCACAAGTTATGCAAAATGGGAAAATTGAAAGTTATGTAAAAGCAACAACAAGAACTTTGCCGGCAAATTGGATTACTTCACATTCTGATAAAGCAACAATTGATACTGCAGGGTGGACTTTAGGATATCAACCTGAGTTTCTTTCACCAACTCTTCAGGTGCAAGCTATTCATATGACTGACTCCTTATCAAATAGAATAGGATATTGGTTTGGTTCAAATGGTACTGCCGCTTCTACTACTTCTTCTGATTATTGGGCACAGTGTTGGGTAAACACTGCATCTGTTAAAGTTAGTGGTGTTTTATTTTGGCTCGCCGGAAAAACAAATATATCTTCAAGTACAAACTCAAAAATAACATTTAATGTACAAAAGGTATTACCATATGTTGCAAATCAGCATGGATGTTTAATTGGTCCCGGATCATTTTCTGATTCCCCAGGTGGATCTGTTCTTGGTACAGGATCGATGGATATTAATACTTTAGATACTACATTTACTGTATTCAATTATGTTCCAATTACTTTAACACCAGCTATTGCAGGTGATTTCGCCGTAGTGGCTAATTTTAAAGCTATACGTACTAATTCAGATACAGCATATATGTTTTGCGATGCTATTGGGAATGGACTTTCTCTGAACTATGCGCAATATTGTATAAATCCTTCTTCATATTATTATGTTTCTACAAACTACCCAGGAACTGATCTTGATATAAATATATCTTTATTTGCTATTGTTGATGATGGCGTTGGGGTTAATGATATGGGGTATTTCAACGGGTTAAGGATGTCTATAAGGCAGAATCCGGTAAAAGAAAATGCTGTTATTGATTATGTCCTTCAAAATTCAGGAATGGCAAAATTAGTTGTTTGGGATACTAAAGGAAACGAGGTTGCGTCTGTAAATGATGGAATGCAGTCTTCAGGTCAGCATTCAATGAATGTTGATATTAGCAAATTTAAACCAGGATTGTATTTTTGTTCTTTAACAGCTAATGGAGGCAGATTAACAAAAAAATTAGTTGTTGGTAAATAATAAGATAAATTGCTTTATAAAAAAACCTCTTGAAAATTTCAAGAGGTTTTTTTTATTTATTAAAAACATATTGTATAATATTAGCGCCCATTTGCAATGCTTTCAGTCTTGTAGCTTCTGAGTCTTTATGCACCGATTGATCTTCCCATCCGTCGCCAAGGTCGCATTCGTAATCGTAAAAACAAACAAGCCTTCCGTCATAAATAAGCCCGAAACCTTGAGGAGGTTTGCCATTGTGTTCATGAATTTTCGGTAGCCCGTTAGGGAAGGAATATTTCTGATGATAAATTTCATGAGTAAACGGGAGTTCAACAAAATCAAGTTCAGGGAAAACCTTTTTCATTTCCCTGCGGGCAAATTTATCTATCCCGTAGTTGTCTGAAATATGCAAAAACCCTCCGCCGGTAAGGTAGTTTCTGAGGTTTGCAACGTCTTCCGTAGAAAAAACCACATTGCCATGACCGGTCATGTGAACAAAAGGATAGTTAAAAATTTCAGCGCTGCCAACATCAACTGTCGCCACATCTTCACTGATATCAGTTCCTAAATTCTCGTTACAAAATTTGACCAGGTTCGGCAGGGAAGTAGGATTTGCATACCAGTCGCCACCTCCTTTATATTTCAATAGCGCTATCTGAACAGAAGGTGATCCCTGCTTAAATGCAAAAGCAAAAAGCAGTATAATTAAAAGTGTTATTTTTTTTATAAGAAACATCGTATTCAATCATTCATTAAATGTACCGTATGGCAAGCCATTATTGCAGCTGTTTCTGTTCTATAACGGTTATTACCAAGATTTGTTTGAACAAAGTTATTTTCCTTTGCTTTTAATATTTCGCTATCATCAAAATCACCCTCAGGACCAATAAGAATTACCGCATCACCTTTTGAATAAATATTTTTTAAATTTTTATTATCCTCATTATAATGACAAATAAATTTTGATGTTTTAAAATCATGAGAAATAAAATCATTAAATATTTTTTCTTTATTCAATAAAGGTAAATATGTTTTTAACGATTGTTTCATAGCCGAACTTATTATCTTATTTAAGCGTTCAGCATTAATAGTCTTGCGTTCGGAATGTTTACATATCAATGGCGTTATTTCGTCAATACCTATTTCAGTGGCTTTTTCCAGAAACCATTCAAAGCGATCAATATTTTTAGTAGGGGCGATCGCTATATGCAGATAATAATTTCTTTTATTATAATTCGCAAAGGTTTCAACAACTTTTACAGAACAATGTTTTTGATCATCCTCTGTAATGATCGCTTTATATAGAGTTCCTTTGCCATTAGTAAGAAAAATGAAATCGTTTTTTCTTAATCTTAATACACGAATACAATGGACTGATTCTTCTTCATTGAGTGAATATATTTCGTTTTCAATATAGGGGGTATAAAATAAATTCATGATAAAATTTATAATGTTCTGCAAATTTAATTATTTACAATATTTTTTAATAAGAGAATTTGCAGGTTTAAAACCAAAAGATGAAGCTTTATAAAAATCATCACAGGCAGCAGTAGTATCTTTTAATGCAAGCTTTGATAACCCCCGGTTCTTATAAGTCATAGCGGATTTTGCATTAAGTTCAATAGCTTTATCATAATCTTTTATTGATCCTGAAAAATCTTTTAAATAATATTTTACAATACCACGGTTATTATATGCATCCGTATAATTTTTGTCCAATTCTACAGCTTTTGTATAATCGGCTAAAGCTTCATTATATTTAATTTTGTTCAGTTTCACATTACCCCTGTTATAATAAGCACACGAATATTCCGGATTAAGCTTTAAAGCAGAATTGTAATCCGATAATGCCCCTGCGGTATCCTCAATAATTAATTTAACATTTCCACGATCGGAATAAGCAACATATTTTTTCGGATTTAATAAAATAGTTTTATTAAAATCGGCAAGTGATGCTCCGAATTTTTCAAGTTCTTTTTCGGCTAAAGCACGGTTATAGTATGCATCAACATAAGCTGAGTCTATTTTAATTGCTTTGTTATATTCTTCAATCGCGCCATCGTAATCCATATCGTCAAATTTTGATGTCGCTAATCCATAATACCCGAAAGCATTATCAGGAGATTTCTTAATCATATCTGAACATAGGGATTTACTGTTTTTCCAAACGAAATTACGATTGTATGTAATTAGTGAAAATAATATAAGAACAACTGTAATAAAATAAGGGGCTATTTTTTTTATATGTTCCAAATTTATGGGGTTGTCAAAAACTCTGCTGAAAAATAATCCTGTAATAATTGCAAACCCTATATATGGCACATAAACAAAATGCTCAACCACAAGGAAATTACCGCCTGTAGGTACCGACGTTAAAAAGATCGAGATATTTGCCATAAAGAAAAGCGTTCCGAAAATAAGTTCTTTCCTGAATTTTTTATTTCTAATAATAAGGAAAATGATTCCCAGCAAAAATATAACGGAAGCGTAATATTCCCACGGAAGTATTCCGTTTACCTTGACAGGAAAGGGATGTAAAGCAGATAAGTGAAAAGGTGCAATAAATTTTATAATGTAACATGCTACCGGGTATATTAATAAAAATATTCTGTCAGTAAAATTATATACAGAAGAAACTTCTCTAATGTTTTCAGTAACTATTGTTGCATATATGGTAACTATACCAAATAAAAGTGATATTAGAAAGAATAGTACTTTTTGTAAAAGATTTTTCAGGTTAATTTTTATTCCTTTAAAATAATCAATTAAAATAAGAACTAACGGAAGAACTACCGCAGATGGTTTTGCAAATGCTGATAATATAAAAAACAGGAATGAGAAATAAATATTTTTTCTTACTGATGATCCATTGATATGTTTTACATAAAAGAATAATGAAACAAGGAATAACGCTGTATATAATAGATTGCTCCTTTCTGATATCCATGAGACTGTTTCAACATTCATCGGATGCAATGCAAACAATAATGACGCAAAGAATGCAGCATTTGTCCTTTCGGTAAGTTTACGAACAATAACAAAGAGGATTATTGAATTGAAAATGTGAAGCAGAATATTAATAGTATGGTAAGCCCATGGATTCAAACCCCAGATTGAATAATCAATGGCGTAAGAAAGAATGGTAAGCGGCATATAGGTATGAAAAACAAAAGTAAAAAAGTATTTAATGATATTACTGAAGCCAAGGTTTGTGATCAGCGGGTTCCCTATTACTTTAGCATCATCATCGAGTAAAACAAATCCATTTTTAAATGAATTGCTATAAACGATAAGTGTGAGCAGGATAATTATGGAAATATAAACAAAAGATGAATTTTGCTTAATCCATCCGTTGCTTTTAACCGGTTTGTTTTGTTTTGTTACAGGAGATCTTTTTTCTTTATTATTTTTTAAAGCCATTGTAAATTTATTTAATGCAATTCTCCCTGTAATACTTCAAAGCCTCTTTATTACCGTATTCTGCGGACTTCTTAATGTCGGCGCATGATTCAGAATGTCTGCCGTTACTGGCTTTTGACAAGCCCCGATTAAAATAAGCATCTGAAGGATATGGCTCAAGGGCGATCACTTTTGTGTAATCTGCGATAGCTTCATCATACTTTCCCAATTTATCGTAAATTATTGCCCTGTTAAAATATGCATCATCGTATGAAGTGTCAAGAGAAATGGCTTTTGTGTAATCTTTTATGGCAAGTTCATTTTTATTTAATTCATCGTAATCATAACCGCGGTTATAAAAACCTTTTGCATTTGCAGAATCGTAAAGGATTGATTTACTATAGGCATGAATAGCATCATCGAGCTCCTGCATTTCATCATAAACAAGTGCTATATTAAAATATAATCGTGCATATTTTGGAAATAATGTAATTAGTTTTTTGTAATCAGAAATAGCGAGATCATATTTACAGAATTTTAAATATGCTTCTGCTCTATATAACAAAGCAGGGGTAAAGAATGGGTTTATATCAAGGGTTTTAGAATAATCGGAGATCGCTTCTTCAAATTTTCCAAGATGTTCAGAAACCTGCCCCCTGTTAAAATAAGCATCTGCAGCAGGCTGTATGGCAATAACTTTATTAAAATCAGCAAGAGCTTTATTATATTTACCCATTTTGTCATAAGAGATCGCCCTGTTAAAGAGAGCATAAGTATAATCGTGTTTTAACTTTATGACCTTAGAAAAATCTTCAATTGAGCCTTTGTAATCTCCGCTTTGCATTTTCCTGAAAGCAGACCCCGAAAGTGAATCGGCATTCTGAGAGAATAGAAAATGTAAAGAAAT
>CAINEZ010000421.1 GCA_903847905.1 uncultured Bacteroidota bacterium | reverse complement strand
TTATTTATCCTAATCCCGTAAAAAATCAACTTTATATTAAGGTTAATACAAAAGAGACAACAAATGCTCAACTTAAATTAACTAATCAGATCGGGCAAATAATATATACTGAAAATATTGTTACTAATGGAAATTTTAATAAGACTCTGTCTGTATCTTCTTTTCCGAAAGGAATTTATTTTTTGCAAATTATTACTAAACATAACAGCATTACTAAAAAGATCATCATAGATTAATCCGAATAATTCAAAAATAACCTTATGGGAAGCAAGGAATTATTTTGACGATTTAAAAAATATTTTCAAACTTCCCTGATGTTTATTATATTGATAAGAACGTCTTACTAAATCGGGGTAAACGTTAATTGTTGTAAATTAATAATGACTTTGTTTCTATGGCAGAAATAAAAAACTAATTAACATTTGCTATATTAAAGAATGTAACGCTTACAAAAATTATTACAACATTTGTTCTGCTTTGTAAATAACTCTTTTTCTGAAATATTAAATTGTTAAAATAAAAAATAAGAATACTATGAAAATGCAATTATCTTTTTTTAAAAAAACCAGTTGTAATAAATTTCCGGATGTAGTTTCTTTATCATTTAAGGTTATATTATTATTTATTATCCTATCAGTAACAATTATAAAACCTGCTTATAGCCAAATTACGCTTTTAAATGAAACTTTTGATGGAGCTACCTTTCCGCCCACAGGTTGGGCTTTAGAAAATGTTGATGGACTGGGTAACGACTGGGTACAAAATACAACCGCCTGTTCAGGTAAGAGCATGAGTTACACTTATCATCCAACATTAGCAGCCGATGTTTGGGCATATACCTCTGGTGTAACTTTGACAGCAGGTGTAATTTATCAGATTCAATTTCAGGAAAAAACAACTTCAACGACTACTGAAAACCTTAAAGTAACAGTTGGAACGAGTCAGACTGTTGCCGCCCAAACTACTACATTGTTGGATTTGCCAAATGTAACAAATTCATCCTGTTTACCAAGGACGGCAAATTACACTTGCCCCTCAAGTGGGACATATTATTTTGCATTTAATTGTTATTCTCCTCCAAATAAGTGGACTTTATATGTAGATGAAGTTAAAATAATAGCTTTATTTACCCCAATTTCTCCTGCAGATGGATCCTACCTTGCGTCGAATTATGCTTACACATGGACTTGGACTGAAGGTATTCCTGATTACAAACTTTATGTTGCCTGCACTTCCGAAGATATTAATTGTTCATTAACAGGGTTACTTTCAACCCTCAATTGCACCCCTTCCACTTGTAACATGGATGCAAACCAAGATATTGGTGGTGTACCCACAAATGATTCTTATTTATGGTATGTTAAGGATAATGATGGAACTACAATATCGCCTAAATTTACATATCACTTAAACAGAACAATAACTCCTACATCCACTTGGCAACAGGCGCCACCATATACATTGCCGGGCGGATATTCATGGTTTTATTATAAAGTTAATATGATAGCAGGGAACCATTACTTGTTTGCTACCTGTAATCATTCTGGTCATGATGGAACATTACCTGGAGGCAGCGCTGATTTCGATACATATATTGAAGTTTTGGACGCTGCTAATCCTCAATTGGATAACGATGATTGTGGATTAGGAGGTGTTCAGTCATACTTAGACTATCCGTGTACGTTATCAGGGTTTTATTATGTAAAAGTGAGAGGGTCGAGTCTTTTAGGTACTGATTGGGGTACTTTTACGCTTGCATATAAAACTTCTTCTCCATGCACTCCATTACCTGTAGCGCCAACATCAGCAATAGCTGACCATACTTCTTTCTGTGCCGGAGATTATACGAATATTCAGTTATCAGCAGCAGGAGGTAGCGGAACTACATTAAACTGGTCTACCAGCTGCGGAGGAACTGTTATTGGTACAGGAACTCCTCTGTCAATAACTGCTCCAACTTCAACAACCACTTATTATGCATCATGGACAAACAGTTGCGGAACTTCTTCCTGCGCCAGTATT
>CAINEZ010000420.1 GCA_903847905.1 uncultured Bacteroidota bacterium | reverse complement strand
TTGAAAAATATTAATAATAAAAATACTTCAAATTTTTATGAATATCAGAAAGCATTTAATGATTACTGGAAAAATAAAAAGGTTGAAAAAGAAGAAGAAGGCAGTTGCGCGGAAGGCGGCTGGCAACAGTTTAAACGCTGGGAAAATTTCATAGAGCCAAGAGTTTTTCCTTCGGGTAATTTTTTTACACCAACAGTTTTATGGGACGAATGGAACAAATTCAAATCAAAAAATAAAAAATCAAAAGCTACAGCAAACTGGGAATTGATAGGTCCTTCAGTAGTACCTTCAAACGGAGGAGGTAATGGCAGATTAAATTGCATTTGTTTTCATCCTACCGATAATAATACTTTTTGGATTGGCGCAGCGAGTGGTGGCATCTGGAAAACAACTGACGGAGGAAATTCATGGATATCGTTAAATTCAGATCTATTGCCTGCTTTAAGTATTGCAGATATTGCCGTTGATCCGCTTCACCCCGACACATTATATATTGCTACTGGAGATGGATATGGATACGAAAATGAAAATATTTTTTGGGGCGGTACTTATAGTGCAGGTGTATTAAAATCCACAAATGGCGGATTAACATGGAATGCTACCGGATTAACTTATTTGCAATCACAAAAAAATATTGTGCAACGACTTGTTGTATGCAAAAGTAATACACAGGTGTTGCTTGCCTCAACGCGTGATGGCTTGTGGAGATCCTCTGATGGCGGCGCTACCTGGAATACTGTTCAAAATATGCATTTTTTTGATATTAAATTTAATGTCGTTTCGGATAACATTATTTATGCATCTTCCGAACACGAAGTTTATAAATCTACTGATCTTGGTATTACCTGGACTCAAATTTCCAGCGGAATGAATCCTGACGGAGGAAGAATTTCTCTATCCGTAACTCAAGCAAACCCTCAAGTAATCTATGCTTTTTGTAACAGCTCTACCGGAGACATTTTTTTCAAATCTTCGGATGGAGGTCTTACTTTCCAGCCTAAAAACTCTCCTGATGCCAGCGGTATGTTCTATGGTTATTACGATATGGTTCTTGCTGCTTCGCCTGCTGATGAAAATACTGTTTATACCGGAGGAGTGGATGTTGTTAAGTCTGTTGATGGTGGCGATAACTGGACTGCTGCTTCCGATTGGTCCGGCTGGCCAAATTCAAATTATGTCCATGCCGATAATCATGATATTGAATTTTTATCGGGCAGCGGTAGTACAGTATTTTCATGCAATGATGGCGGTATTTTCAAAACCACCGATGGCGCTACTTCATGGAGTGATTTAAGTAATAATTTAGCTATCACTCAATTTTACAGGCTGGGTTGTTCTGCAACAGATCCCAATCTTATTTATTCAGGAGCGCAAGATAACGGAACCGATCGCTACGATGGGTTTAGCTGGAAACAAGTTTATGGGGGTGATGGGATGGAAGCTATAGTGGATTACACAAACCCTGAGATTGTTTATGTTTCTTATCAGAATGGCGCTATACAAAAATCTACCGATGGCGGTAATAACTTTATTGATATTTCTCCTAATTCATATGGCGCATGGACAACGCCTTTTGTTATTCATACTTCAAATCCGCAGATTTTGTTCGCAGGATATAACGATGTTTATAAAACTACCGATGGCGGTTTGTCATGGAGTACAATCAGTAGCCTTCCAGGGGGGGAATCTATACGTTCACTCGTCATAGCGCAATCGAACCCCGATTACATATATGCAGGAACTCTTGGAAATATATATATGACTTCAAACGGAGGTGATAGCTGGATAGATATTTCAAGCGGGCTGCCTGTTGCAAATGCAGCAATAACAGGCATTGCAATTAGCGATTATGATCCTCAATCTGTCTGGGTAACTTTTTCAGGCTATTCGGATGGAGAAAAAATTTATACCTCAACTGATGGCGGCTCCAGCTGGATAAATGTTTCGGGAACATTGCCGAATATCCCTGTCAATTGCATTGTTTACCAAAACAGCAGTTCTGATGCTATTTATATAGGAACTGATTTCGGCGTTTTTTATAAGGATAGTACAATGAATGATTGGGTATCATTTAATAACGGGCTTCCAAATGTCATTATTGACGAGCTCGAAATTCAATACGACGCTTCTAAAATAAGAGCAGCAACTTATGGACGGGGACTTTGGGAATCAAAATTGAATTCAACGATATTATACAATACAGATGCCGGCGTATATGCTTTTTCATCCTTACCTTCGGGTTGTGATTCCGTAATAGCGCCTATTGTGAAAATTAAAAATTTCGGAATAGACACTCTAACATCCCTTACATTAAATTACAAGCTTGATGCGGGTTCGGTAAATACTTTTCTATGGTCGGGTTCGCTTGCATTAAATGCTTGTACTAATATTACACTTCCTGCAATAAATGTTTCTTCCGGAAATCATACCTTCACTGCATATACTTCAAATCCTAACGGATTATCTGATGGAAATGCAAATAACGATAGTAAAACTATTTCATTTACAATTGCCGGAATAGGTCAAGCATTACCGATTAGCGAAGATTTTGAAGGATTTACTTTTCCTCCTTCAGGATGGACATTTTCTTTGTGGACAAAATCCACGTCAGTCGGAGGGTTTGGAAATAGCGCCAATTCCGCCATGATAGATTTTTTTAATCTGTACTTCGGACAAAAGGGAAATCTCACAACTGACTTTTTGAATTTTAATAGTTTATCTGTTCCCTTATATCTTAGTTTTGATGTTGCCTATGCACGGTTCGACGACACATACTTTGATACCTTGTCAGTAAAGATTTCCGGAGATTGTGGTAATACATGGACAACACTCTGGTCAAAGGGAGGCGTTGATCTTGCCACTGCTCCTGATACACAAGAACCTTTTACTCCAACATCCACACAATGGAGAAAGGAAAAAATAAATTTAAGTTCGTTTTCCAATATGCAAAAGGATAAAATATTTTTTGAAGGCATAAGCGGATACTGCAACACCCTATATCTTGACAATATCAATGTCTACAGCGCTTCTGGCATATCTGAAAACAATATTGATAATAATTCCGTGAACATTTATCCAAATCCATCTACCGGTGAGTTTTTTGTTGATATGAAAACTTTGGGCGGTTCATCCGTTACAATAAGCATTTATGATGTAGTTGGCACATTAATTAAACAATTATCCGTTTCTCCGGATAATACGCAACAACCATTTTCTTTTAATTTATTAAACCATGCGAAAGGTTTATACCTGATCAAGATAGAAACTGATAAATCTGTATTAAACCGGATTATTACCATCATGTAATAATGTAACCGCATTATTCTTCTTCAACCCAGTCCCCGTTTTCCTTTATCAGATCGATCAAAGCATCCAGCGCATCTTTTTCGTCAATATTTCTTTTAACAAGACATTTGCCTTTATAAAGATTTATTTTACCTGCACTACTGCCCACGTATCCATAATCTGAATCTGCCATTTCTCCGGGTCCATTAACAACACAGCCCATAACAGCTATTTTCAAACCTTTCAGATGTCCTGTAAACTGTTTTATTCGTTTAAGTGTTTCAAAAATATCAAAAGATGTCCTTCCACAAGTAGGACAAGAAATGTGTTCGGTTTTATAAATGCGCGATCCTGTAGCCTGCAAAATATCAAATGCAGTTTTTTCAATTATATTATTTTTAATTCCCTCAGCTTCAAGCCATATTCCATCGCCAAGTCCATCAGTCATTAAAAGTGCAATATCAGTGGCCGCATATAATTGAAATTCCTCAGAAGAAATTTCGGTATATTTTCTTTTAATAATAACAGGATTTTTACAATGGTTAATAATAAGGTCAAAGAACATACTTCTGAGTTCAACTGCTGCACGAAGATTTTCTGATTCTATAATAATAACAACCGTTGTGTCATTTTTAATCTTTTCAATAAAACTTTCAGATAAATCATTTTGCGTAACAAGAACAAAATTCAATTCGGAAGATTTTTTCTTCGAAGGGAAATATTTTTCTGCTTTACAAAGAGGATAACATTTTTTAAACGATTTCTTCCATTCGGCTGTATTTACTATGTATGCAGTATTTCCATGATTTCCGGGAATAGAAAAATTATTAATATAAATATAATCGGCATTTTTTTCCTCATCTTCCTTGCCTGAAGAAATAATAACTACCGGATCGTTGTCTTTACCTAAATTTAATATTTCGTTTGTATAATGTTTGTGAAATTCAAATGGATTTATTGGCGATTCCTCAATCTCTTTAAGATAATTATTATAATTGCTGTTTGAATATCTGCCTGCAAGAATTTTAGCTACCGGTATTTCAGCTTCGGGTGTTTCGGTTAGTGACACGCGTATAGTGTCGCCAATACCATCTTCCAGAAGGGCGCCAATTCCTGCCGCTGATTTAATTCTGCCTTCTTCGCCTGAACCGGCTTCTGTTACCCCCACATGTAAAGGATAATCCATTTCTTCCTTCATCATCCTGTGAACAAGCAAACGATATGCAGCAATCATAACCCTGATATTGCTAGCTTTCATTGACAAAACAAGATTTTCAAAGTTCAATTCTTCACAAATCCTGATGAATTCCAACGCTGACTCAACCATTCCCAAAGGCGTATCGCCATAACGGCTCATGATACGATCGGACAAAGAACCATGATTTGTTCCTATTCGGATAGTAGTTCCGTAATCGTTACAAATTTTTATTAAGGGAGCGATACTCTCTCTTATTTTTTCAATCTCTTCCTGGTATTCAGAATCGGAATATTCTATTTTTTCAAATTTCTTTTTATCAACATAATTACCCGGGTTGATGCGGATTTTTTCAACAACTGTTGCAGCAAATTCGGCAACTGCCGGATTAAAATGAATATCTGCAATTAATGGATTTTCAAATCCTCTTTTCCTGAGTTCTTTTTTTATTTTTACAAGATTTTCAGCCTCTTTAATGCTTTGCGCGGTAATCCTGACATAATCGCATCCCGCTTCAATCAAACGAACAGACTGTTCAACGGTAGCGGCAGTATCCAGCGTACTGGTATTGGTCATAGACTGAATGCGTATAGGATAATGCCCGCCAAGTGGAATGTTGCCAATACGAATAACCCTGGTTTTAAACCGGGAATAAGATGTAAGACTGTTGCAATATTTAAAATCGGATTTCAATTTTTTGCTTTTTAGAGAAGGGCAAATTTAAGCAAAAACAATATGAAAATTTAAAATGCTAATTCAATCTGTGGGACTTCTTTATATAACTTTCCTTTTAATGTGCTACCGGTTTCTTTTTTATTAGTGCCACCCCATTGTTTAAAATAAAAAGCGACATCAGCTTTTTTGCATTGTTCTTTAATGTCAACTATCCATTCTTCTTTTATTGGTCGTGGAGTGCGCCCGCTTTCGCCGCCTACTATTACCCAATCAATATTATTTAAATTCATATTTGGCAATGCACTAAGCAATGGTTCGCAACTTAAAAATTTTACTTTTGCTTTTGTTTCCCGCAATAAATCAATTCTTTTTGTAACGCTTGTATTTTCTACTGTAACGCCCATCCATATATTGTGTGTCCATTCAAGCCATTCTTCGCTGTCGTAATAACTAAGCACATCAGCCCTTTTAGTTAACACCTGGAAAACATGCTGCGGGTTTTCTTTCATCACGCGAAAAACTTTTTGAATATATTTAATCGGAACATCTTTATGGAACAAGTCCCCCATAGAATTTACAAACACTACTTTTGATTTTTTCCATTTGTACGGTTCATACAAGGTTTCGGGATGTAAAGTAAGTTCAAATCCTTTTTTATATTTCTCCTGCCCCATGGCCTGCAGCCGGCGCGCCATTACTTCGGCATAGCAGTGTTTACAACCCGATGAAATTTTATCGCAGCCTGTAACAGGGTTCCACGTCATTTCTGTCCATTCTATTTTTGTTTGAGCCATTATTAATATAAGTAAAAATACATTTAATTAGTATTTTATTTTCTCAGGTCTTTTCAATATTTAATAACGTTTCGGTAAGCATATCAATAGTAGTTATTGGTTTTAATTTATAAGATTCATACATATCATGATACTCTTTTTGTTTACGAAGCCATTTAGCATTTGGCAGAGCAGAATTTACATAATGCGATTGAAGCTTATCGTAGATATCAGGCATGGTTTCAGTATACCCAGTAATAAATGTTGCAAGATGGGTTTTAGCTTTCTTTGCATTTGTAAATATAGTAGCTTTCTTTTCGAAATGCAGAAGGAACCATGATTCAATAGAAATAGATGTGTACGCGATATTTATTTTATTATCCCTTGCATCTGAAAAAATTGTTTTGAAATTTGGACGATTGTCGTCGTCGAAAACAAGCCATATTTCTTTATAAGGTTGTTGTTCTGAAATTGCTTTTTCCTTTTTAGCAATAGCTTCTTTGAGCATTCTTTTAGGCTCATTATCGGAAGACTGTGTAATTATAATCGAAATGTCGCGCTGAGTTTGTCTGCTGAGTGTGGATTTCAATCCATCAAAATATATCTTTTCTGTTTCACCTTCGCACAAAATAAGAATATGCGGGCTTATTTTCCGGATTTTATTTCTTTTTCTGTGTGTCATTGCCGTATATAAATTTAAGATCATTAACAACAGGCGTTGCACCAAAACGACCACTTAAATACCATTTATCATAAGGAATGTTGTTCCGCACACCTTCTATATCAGCCAAGGAATATAGGCTTGTTTCACCTTTTTCATTTTTTTCGGTGAACCAAACCTGATCACGACGATAAATGTCATCTCCAAGCAAATGGGCATTATGTGTAGTGCAAATTAATTGAGCATTTTTCTTATTAATACGAGGATTCTGGAACAATTTAATAAGAGTATTTACTATGATAGGATGCAAGTTTTGTTCTATTTCATCAATAACGAATATTTTGCCATCTTCAAGCGCAGACAACATTAATAAAGCAATAACAAACAAGCTTCTGGTACCAGAAGATTCATTGCTAATACTGAAAGTAGTTTGTTTAATGATTTTTCCTTTTTTATCAAACACATTATGAAGTGTATGAATATCGTCGTTAAATTCGTTTTTCCATGTATTTTCAAAACTCTTAGTGAAAATATCTTTTGTTTCTGGTAAAGAGAGTAACTGACTTTGATTGCTTTTTTCAAATTCATAAGAGATTATACCTGTATCGAATATGGAAATAAGTGTCTTTAATTTTTGCTGTATTTCAATAGGGCTTTCCCTAATTAAACGAGAAAGAATGTTTGAAAGAAAAGATTCAGAAAAAACTGATGTAAATTGAGTTAGAAAATAATAATTAACTTCAAAGTATTTATATATTTCTTGAAGAAAGAGAATGTTTTCATTCGCCCCTTTAGAAAGAAATAATTGATTATCAAGTAACCTTGCTTCAATGCTTTTTTTCTCGCCTTTTATTAGAGTACCATATTCTATAGGCTTATTTTTTAGTCTGCTAAACACTTTTGTTTTTTGACCTTTAGGATAGCAGAACAATTCTTCTTTAAGTATTTGTAAACTTTCTAACTCAACAATATAAATACATCTAACTTGTTCATCATTTATAAACTCAACTTCAAAAGAAACAGGTTTACGATTACTTTGCGTATCCAACAAAAATGGCTCAAACAGGCTTATTTCCTGTTTAAATTTCATATTTGTTGACGAGAGAATAAAGGTTACGAATTGCTCAAATGCGCGAAGCAAATTACTTTTTCCTGATGCATTAGCACCATATATAACAGCAGAGCGCAATAGGTCGATTTTACCAACTGCATTAAAGACATTTCCAGGTATCTCCTTAAATGCCTTTACCGGTAACAATGATAAGGTAGCCTTATTTTTTATTGACCGATAGTTTGAAACAGAGAATGAAAGAT
>CAINEZ010000419.1 GCA_903847905.1 uncultured Bacteroidota bacterium | reverse complement strand
TTATCTTCCTCCAGATCTCCATTTTTGATGTCTGTTTTCAGGTTGTCTAATTGTTCTCTTGAAAATTTAATTTCATTGTAATATCCACTAAAATCGTTAACAAAACCTTTCAGCGGTTCTTTGATTATTCCGTAAGTAGTAATTACAGACCAGACAGAGTCTTCTTTTTTATCATTAAAATTTTGTTTTATCTCATTTATGTTTTCGGAATATTCTTTATAAATATTTCTGACATTCACAGTATCTATAGTTGCGAGTGTTTTCTCAATGTTGTCAATTTCAATATACAGGCTATCTATTTTTGAAATTTCAATTTGATGTTTTTTACTTTTACACGAGACGGTTGCTAAAGAGGCGATCAATAAAATGCAAATAATTTTTTTCATAATTGTGGTTATTTAGTGTATGTTCATAAAGTAAGTGTTTGGTTCAGAATGTTCGATTTATAGGCTTTCGAAGTCAAAAAAATGTTGAATTTACTAAAGTAAATGAGCATTTTTTTGACGAGAGTAACGAAGAAATCGGACATAATGGACAAACACTATTTAATTTATAATTTCAAATCCTGTGTAAGGAATTAACGCTTTTGGAATTTTTATACCACCAGGAGTTTGATTATTTTCGAGCAAAGCAGCAACGATCCTCGGCAATGCAAGAGCGCTGCCATTTAATGTATGGGCTAACTGAGGTTTTCCGTCGCCTTCCCTGAAGCGCAATTTCAAGCGGTTTGACTGAAAAGTTTCAAAATTTGAAACGGAACTTACTTCCAGCCATTTTTGTTGCGCAGCCGAATATACTTCCAGGTCATACGTCCAGGCTGAAGCGAAGCTCATATCGCCTCCGCAAAGTTTCAAAACTCTGAATGGAAGTTCAAGCTTGCGTAACAATCCGGCAACATAATCTTTCATTTCTTCAAGTACCTCATACGATTTTTCGGGATGCACCACCTGCACTATCTCTACCTTATCAAACTGGTGCAACCTGTTTAACCCGCGCACATCTTTACCGTATGAACCGGCCTCTCTTCTGAAACAAGCTGAATATGCAGTATTTTTAACAGGAAGATCCCCTGCTTTTAAAATCACATCTCTATATATATTGGTAATAGGAACTTCTGCTGTTGGTATCAGGTAAAGATTATCAGCGCTTACAAAATACATTTGTCCTTCCTTATCGGGCAACTGTCCTGTACCATAAGCTGAATCAGCATTCACAACAAAAGGCGGTTGGCATTCAGCATATCCTTTTTCCGTTGCATTATCTAAGAAAAAATTAATGAGCGCTCTCTGAAGTTTAGCGCCTTTTCCTTTATATATCGGAAACCCTGCTCCTGTTATTTTAACGCCTGTTTCAAAATCAATGATTCCATATTTTAATGCTAAGTCCCAATGAGCGATTGAATTTTCGCCAAGCATAGGAATATCGCCTTCTTCAGAAACTATTAAATTATCATCAGCGCCTTTTCCTTTGGGAATAGAAGGATGTGGAAGATTAGGAAGAAGAACAAGTGTTTCGTTTAATTCTTTTTCCGTTATCTGGAGCGATTCAGAAAGTTCTTTTGCGGAAATTTTTAATACGGTGGTTTTTTCCTTTAGCGCATTTGCCTCAGTAGTTTTTCCGCTTTTAAACAAAACGCCAATTTCTTTGGCAATTGAATTAGCCTCGGAAAGATTATCGTCTAATTTTTTTTGCGTTTCTCTTCTTTGTGCGTCAAGGGAAATAATTTTTTCGACAAGTTCTTTAGCATCAAAATTTTTAACAGATAGACGTTTTATAATTTCCTGCGGGTTATCCCTGATTATATTTATTTGTAACATTAATTAAAAAGTTTTATATTTTTTCATTTTCATTTTCGCTTTCTATAATATTAATTTCATTTTCGGTTAATCCATAAAGCTCATACACCATATTATTAATTAAAGTATCGGTATCGGAAATAATCTTCTTTATTGAGTCGGCTTTAGCTTTTTCCTGTTCAAAATAATTTAACCATTCCGATTGTTCAGGCAGGGATAATATAATTTTTTGCTTATTAAGTTCCTTGCTAAATTCCGGAAATGAAAGTGTATGCCATGATTCGATTTTAGTATTGTGGGATATTTTTTCAAATTTTGATAGCAGCACTTTTATAAATTGTTCTTTTATTTCAAACAGTTCTTTGTTTTTTAAAAGCATAATATCTACAAGGGATATAAAATTTTGTTGCTCGTTTAAAGAAATTAATTTAATAGGTAATTTTTCCAGATAAACTTTTTTTACTTCAGCAAATAATTTCCCTTTTTCCTGGGCAATAGATTGATAAATAAAGTTTAACAATTTACTGTTTAATAAAGATAAAATGAAGCGTATTTGCACAACATCACTGCATTTCCCAATGTTATATACATTATTGAGATTTATCCATTTATTTTTATCTAAATGACAAATTAATTCATCAGAAGTTTGTCGTATAATTATTTTTTCATCATTAAAAAAAGGCGCAGTAAATCTTGGTTCAGCAAGCCATTCGCCATACCTGAGGTACATTTCAGGATCGTTTATAAAACTATAGCGAAAAAAATCTTTACCATTCACACATTTAATATAAGTATTATCAACTTTATAATTTGAAGTAAATATTTTATTTTCTACAATTTGTTTAGTCTGTTTCGGATTCCCTTTTCCTGTTTGATATGCTTTAACTCCAACTATTATTTGAGTTAATTCTTTTAAAGGTTTGGCTTGCTTATATATTTTATCAATATTTATTAGGGTTGAATCGTTTAAATTATATGTATTGTCTGGGCTAATAAGTTGACCAATATTTATTGTACTAAAATCTTTGTCTTGAAAATCTGTTATGTTTTTACAAATTTTAATATTTACGGGTAACTCAAAATTATTTTCATGTTTCTTAATTATAAAGCAAATAGTATCACCTATATCGGCATCTTCAAAAACCTGAAACTGATTTTTACATATTTTTATAACTTGATATTTATTAATTAAGGTACGTATTTTATCGAAATAATGTTGATATGTAAATGTATTTGGAGTTATGTAACCCAAAATACCATTTTGTTTTAAAATATTTATTCCTCGTTCGTAGAATAACACATAACTGTTAACTTGATATTCATAACTATCAAAATTTTTCGAAATATATTCGATCATTTGATCGTTAAAAGTTGCGCCATAAGGCGGATTTCCAACAATAACATCAAATCCGTATTTTTCAAAACCTTTACTCTTTGGTTTGTAAGAATATGATGGTTCGTGAACTTCATCAAGAAAATCTTTGTCGCCAGGTTCTGGTTCTATTGGTATTATTGATTTTGGTGCTTTATAATGTTGAAAAACCTGTGGAAATTCGGTAAACCAATTGAAGGCTTTTGCTCCTGCAACTTCGGTATCATCAATAAGGGAATTGCCACATTTAATATTTTCATCGAGAGCAGTTAACTCTTTTCCTTTGATTGCAGTTTTTAACCAAAGCGAAAGTTTAGTTATTTCTACAGATTCGGAATTCAGGTCAACGCCGAAAATATTATTCGTTAAAATGTGTTTATCAAAATCAAATATTTCACGTTGCCCTAATTTTAAAAGACTTAGCTGGTCGTTCACTATTTGCCCTTCTTTATATAGAAAATCAAAAACCTGATTCAGAAAAGCACCGGAACCACAGGCTGGGTCTATACTTTTATGTTTCTTAAATTTTCCCTATATGCTTCCCAAAATAAAATATGTTTTTCAATTTTACTATTGTAAGTAAGTTTTTCAACAAACTTCTTTATTTCCTTACTTTTCTTTTTTGCAGATTTTATTGTCTGGTAATCTTCATCTGTTAATTCGGGAAGTTCATAAAAGCCCAATTCCTTTTTTCTGTCATCGAGCCAGCCGCCTACTGATTCCTTAACAATATAGCTAGTTATATATTCGGGTGTATAAAAAATTCCTTCTTTTTTTCGTCTGCCGTTTTTCTTTACCTCTGTTTTTTCTTCAGTTGAAAGTTCTTTGCCATTTCCTATTTTTGCTTTTATTTCTTCAATATCTGAAATAGATTGTTCGAAAATATGTCCCAATATATTTACATTAATATCGCTGGCAAAATCATATTCAGAAAGAGTAATTAATTTTAGTAAAATATCATCTTCCAAAATCAAGTTATCTAGATCATCATCTTTTGCAAATAAACCTCCATTAAACCTGTTTATATTATGCAGGGAACTTCCTTTGTCAATACATTGAAATAATCCTGATAATTGCCTCCAAAGTTTATAAGGATAAAAATTAAATGCATTTATCAAAATATCTTTTACTTTTATACTTGTATAGGGTGGCAAAAGGTTTTTATCTTCGCAAAAACAAACGAAAATAAAACGGTCTAAAAGTTTTTGTGTTTTATTAAGCAAAAAGATTTCATCTAAACCCGAATTATTTTCTTTCAGATGTGTGAATAAATCCAACCTCAGTTTTTTGTACTCATTATAGAATTTTTTTGTTATAATTTGTTCTGTTTCCTGACGTTCACGATATGACCTATCAATAAGCGATTCGGAAGATTCGGAAATAAGATTTTCTTTTTGCAGAATGTAAAAAAAACGTTTAATGTTTTCCTGCTCTAATAAATCGGTAACAATAAACAACTCATAACAACCCTGGTCGGAGGAATGATATAAACGAATTTCTTTGAAGTTGGAAAGAATAACCCATCTGCATTTCCCTCCGGCTTTTGAAGAATAAGAAAATGCCTGTTCTACCGGAGTTCTTCTATCATTTAAACGATGTTGCGGTTTGTCTAAATCTGTTAATGCATCTTTAAGTTCCACAACTGCTCTTATATCTGATTGGATTTCTTTCCCTGCCATTGTGAAGAAACCCAGAGCGCCATCAGCCTTAGAAGCATCAGTTAATGATTTATATTCCTTTTCAAGATTCCATTTTTGGGAGTCTTTATAATCGTAACCTAAAACATCGCCAAAGAAATTATTTAAAAAATCAGCCTGAATAGATTCTTCCTTTGTGCTTTCAATTCTGCCACTTTCGAGCGCTTTTATATATTTGGAAATTGTATTTTTCTTTAATTCAATATCGGGAATATCTTCGATATTAAAGTTATCGAGTTTTTGTTTGAAATACTTATCAGCAAATATGTTGAGTTGATTCATTTTCTATAAATTCTTGTTAAAGCAATAAACAAAGTACGCAGTAAACGGGATGGTATAATTTTTTCAAACTTTTACTGCACAATGGTTATTTATTACAAAAGTATAAAAATAAAAATCTCCTGAATAATAAATATCCAGGAGATAATTTTTAAAAAAATCTTAAGTCGTAGGGTTTATTCGACAGGAAATGGAACTACCGATACAAATGATCTGTTATCTTTTCTTTTCCTGAATTCCACTGTTCCGTCAGTAAGCGCAAAAATGGTATGGTCAGATCCTATCCCGACATTAAGCCCGGGATGATGAACAGTACCTCTTTGCCTTAGGATAATGTTTCCCGCAATGGCTAATTGTCCGCCATATATCTTAACACCTAAACGTTTGCTATGTGATTCTCGGCCGTTATGCGAACTACCGGCTCCTTTTTTGTGTGCCATAATTCAAAATTTTGAATGGTTATTCTGCTTTAATATTTTCGATTTCTGCTGATTTGTCAGCTTTTGCTTTTTTTGGTTTTGCTGCTTTTTCAGCAATATTTTCAATCTGAATTTTAGTCAGAAACTGACGATGTCCGCTTGCTTTCTGGTAGTTTTTTCTTCTTCTTTTCTTGAAAACTATAACCTTATCGCCCTTAAGGTGCGACAGAATAGATACCGTAACCTTTGCTCCTTCAATAAAAGGCGAACCTACAGCTACCTTTCCATTGTTATCAATCAGCATTACGTTATTAAAATCAACTTTTGCGCCGACTTCTCCTTCAAGGCGGTGAACAATAACTTCCTGTTCTTTCTCCACTTTGAACTGCTGTCCTGCTATATCAACTATTGCGTACATTGTATTGGGTTTTATTATTTATTAAACCCCTGTTTCTTAGTATTTGGGGAGTGCAAAGTTATAAAAAAAATCAAATAATCAAATATTTTCGATGTTAATTTTAACATTATCAAAAAAGAATGATTTTCTTTTACCTATACTTGGGTCTGATGAATTTACAAAAAAGTGCAAATCCATTCGCTCATCCTGCCTTGCAGTCGGGCAAATCAGTTAAGATTAAATATAATATAATTCGATCTATTACATGATACAACGCTAATAAACTTTCATAAAAATTTAAACCCAAAATAATGAATTAAAATTATACTTTTGAAAGCAAATTAGTATAAAACTACATAAAAGGTATGGAAAATAATATCATAAAAGAAGAAATTATCGAATTGCTGGAAATTATTATTGAACAATCTGAGGTTATCAGCGGTTATAACGGACATATCCCACAGATAGAAGTTGATATTGTGCTTTCAAATATTCGCGAGTTATACGATAAATACAAGGACCTTGATAAATTTAACAAGCAAATGCAGTATTCACCTGCACATAATGATAAAACAAAACCTGTAATCGAAGAGATCGCTGTTCAGGAGAAGGAAGTTGAAATAAAAAAGCCTTTAGTTGAAGAGAAAATAATAAAGAAGGAAGAAAAAGTTGTTGCAGAAACCGTATCTCAAATAACTCTTCCATTAGATGAAAAAAAACCTGAAAAGAACACCGAACCGCCTCAAAGAAAAATAAAAAAATCTTCTGTTGATCTGTTTTCTGCTCACTCAACAATTGCTGATAATTTTAAGGTTGAAAAGAAATCTCTTAACGAAAAACTTTCCTTATCGCAAACGGATAAAAGCATTGCCTTGAAATTTAAAAAAAATCCTATTAAAGATCTGAAAACAGCCATTGGTATAAATGAAAAATTCAAATTTATTAATGAATTGTTTGAGGGAAATCTCCAGAAATACAATGACGGGCTTGTTAAGCTCAATGGTTTTGCAGAGTATAAAGAAGCTGAAAAATACCTGTTATTTTTAAAGAAGGAATCTGGATGGGAAGACGGGAGCGAAGCTTATCTTTTACTCAGCGAACTTATAACACGTCGCTATTTATAAAAATTAGAGAAACCATGAAATACAGCTGTTTTTTATGGCTTACGTTATTATTTTACCTGCCTCTTAGCGCCCAGGATATTAAATACGCGAAAAGTACGATCGACACATTATGCTCTTCTTCAATGCATGGCAGAGGGTATGTTAATAATGGAGATCATATAGCAGCTGAATTCATAAAAAACGAGTTCAATAAAGACAGCCTGAGATCTTTTGGCAACAGCTACATTCAGTCGTTTAAACATTTGGTGGAAACGCTTACCGGAAAAGTTGCGGTAAAGATCGGAAGGAAGAAAATGTCTCCTGCTGTTGATTATCTTGTTTCTGCATCAAGCCCCACAACTAAAGGAACTTTTAAAATTGTAAAGCTCGACAGCCAATTGATAAGCAATGAAGCTGCTTTTAAAAAATTCCTGAACTCTGATTTTTCCCAAAAATTCATATTACTTGAAAAGAAGGGAATTAAAGAAAAAAAACTCCTGGATATTTTTGATGCTATAGAATATACAAATGCCCTGAAAGCAAAAGGAATAATTAGAACCGAAGACAAACTGGTGTGGGAAATGGATGATGCATTAGCTCCGTCGGCAACGGTGAAAATTACAATTAAAAATAGTCGCCTACCTACAAAAGCAAAAAAAATAAGTGTCGATATTGAACAGGAAACTCAGCCGGCACATGATTTTTATAACATAATAGGGTATGTGGAAGGAAAAACCAAACCCGATTCTTTTATTGTGTTTACGGCGCATTACGATCATCTGGGGCAGATGGGATCTGAAATATATTTTCCGGGCGCCAACGATAATGCCAGCGGAACTGCCATGATGCTCAACCTTGCAAAATATTATTCAAAGAACAAACCCGATTACTCTTTAGCATTTATGGCTTTCACAGGAGAAGAGCTTGGATTGAAAGGTTCGGAATATTATGTAAACCATTCATTGTTTCCTTTATCACAAATAAGATTTCTTATAAACCTTGATATTGAAGGAACCGGTGATGATGGCATTAAGGTGGTGAACGGTTCTGTTTTCGAAAAAGAATTCAATATTTTATCGGAGATAAATAAAGAAAAAAAATATCTGCCATCTGTGAATAAACGCGGAGAGGCTGCTATCAGCGATCATTATTCGTTTTATGCAAAAGGCGTAAAAGCATTTTATATTTATACTCTTGGAGGCATAGGCGAATATCATAACATTTATGACAAGCCGGAAACACTTCCTCTTACTAAATATAATGAGGTTTTCAAACTGCTTGTCGATTTTGTAAAAAAGTTGAATCAATGATATAGCTTATCATTTTTGTAAAAGCAGGAATTGTAAATGCGAATTATTTTTAATAAATTTTTATGACGGAAATTTTATTTTAGTGAAAGAGATTTAGAATTTAGATTTGTGAAATAATTAATATTTTTTCATTTTCCCGAAATTTGTTTATTTAATTTCCCGAAATTTTAATTTCAATTCTTCTGTTTTTAGCACGACCTTCTTCTTTTTGATTATCCCCAACAGGATTCAAACTCCCGAATCCCTTATATATAATTCGCGACTGTGGAATTCCATTACTAACTAAATAATTGGATACAGCCATAGCCCTTTTCAGCGAAAGTGTTTGATTATATTGGTCATTACCGGTATTGTCGGTATAACCATCAATCTCAATTTTTATGCTTACTTGTTCCTGCAATGCTTTTACCAATTTATCAAGTTCTATAAAAGATTGAATTAACAAATTTGATTTTGCAGTTTCAAAGTATATATTTCTCAACGCTATTGATTTTCCTGTTTTCAAATTTGAAAAGGTTGAATCACAATTATTAGATGTATCGCAGGGGGTGCTCATAAGAGCTACTTTAATATCATCAATATAATAAGAAGAATTTATTTTACCTTTAATTTGCTTCAGATGTTCTTGTTTCCCTTCATAATTGTTCGGATTTTCAATATATTCAAACTTTACTCCATTAGCGCCTTTAAAGTTGCCCATAATAAAACCTGTAGCATTTGATCTTGCGACAAAACAAGCGCTAAATTTTTTCCATTGGGCAATACCTGTTTTTAAAATACAATTCGCATTTACATCAGGTGTTATATTATACACATCCTGATTTGTTTTAACTTTAGGAATAGTATCGAAGAAATAAACACCGAGGTTATTTGATGCAGCACTCCCATAATAATCGGAAACATACCAAAATTCAATATAATAACTTTTCCCTTTTATCAATGAATTTGAAAGCTTTCCTACAAAGTACGAGGTACGATCAACACCATTGTAAACTATAATTTTTTCCATATACTTCCCTGATTTTGGTTTTATATAATTATTCAATTTAGCATAAAATGGATCATTCTCGGGAATGCCACTAAATAAATGCCTAAAACTAAAAAAGTCAAACGGGAAATCGCCATTCCAGCACTTAATATTAAGCACATATGAATTTTGATAAAAAATTGAATCATACTCTTCAAAACCGGGATTTAGTACCAGGTTTTGGGAGTAGCCATGAAAATAGAAGAAACTGAATAAAAAAAGTAATACAGAAAAAGAAGTATTGGGTATTATTGCAGTTAATTTTATTCTTCTAAACATATATGGTAAAATTATATTTTCATTCTCCCCAAATTTATTTATTTAATTTATTCACTTTTCGTTTGTTTACCACAAAACCTTTTTCCCGTTTATATGCTCCGCATTCTTCCACTGACACATAACCTTCTTCTCTTTGCCATTTGGCTATATATGGGTTATACGGGCATTTGGAAGGTTGGCTGTATATATTTTCTGGATCTTTTATAAAAGCACGACAATCGGTGCACATGTGGCGAAACTCACAGTCTTTGCAAACATCAACCTTATCCTTATTTATAAACCACAAATCTTTAAACCCCGGTTTTTCAATTGCTTCGGCAAGTGTAGTATTTCTTATGTTGCCAAAACTTTTATTCATAGAAGGGCAATTTTTAATCTCGCCGTTTACATCAATACACACTTTGCGGTTAAGACAGGTGTTGTGATGATGGGATTCGGTAAATAACTGTTTATTTATAGCAAAAAACGAACTCGAAATATTACCACAGCAATTTTGATCAGATATCGTTTGCTTTACAAAAATTATAGTAGTTAATCCATTAAAAAATTTGACTCTTTTGTTAAATGGCGAACTATGAAAAATGATATTATTTATTCGTAAATATTTTTGACAATTTTTCTTAAAACTTACTTCTTTCGGATTTATTTTTAAGTATGGTGTAAATATATCTATTGATTTTATTCTTGAACCTTCACATATTTTCAATAAAGAAAAATAAAAATCTAAGTTCTTTTCAGTGTATGCCCTTAATTGTAAATAAGGAATACCTATGTTAATAGCTTGCCTGATAATGTCATGATAATTAATAGAATTGTCTTCGCCTATATCAATAATAGAATTAGTTATTACGAAAGGAGTATCCCATTCCATATCCATATCAGGAAAACTTTTAGACTCTGTAACGCTGTTACACCAAAACCCAAATTCTTTTTGAATCAGCCAATCAAAATAATTATCAATTATTTTTTTATTCTCAACACCATATTTTAATAATATTTTGGAGTATGAAGTATTTTTATTTGTTTTTAACAAATGGAATAAACTATTCGGTATTGTTTCAGAACAATCTCTTTGGATATCATAAATTATTGATCTTTTATATCCATATACTGGAATGCAGCAGGCAAAAAGTTTGAAGTATTTTTCTTTCACTTTTATTTCATTTATCAAAAACAATGATTTTGGATATTGGCTTGTATATAGAATTTATTGGGTATGCAAGTGTTTGCAGGTCTTTAATATCAATAAATTTTTTATAAGGCAATTGTTTCTTGACAACTTTCATATTTTCAACAATAATATTTTGTAAAGGAATAGGAAAATTATTATCGGGATTTTTTAAAATTTCCTCAATCTTATTTTTATTAATCTTATTCATGGCTTTTACTTATATAATTAGCAATTTCTCTTTCCAAATAATAATTGCAAGGATAACTTACCATTCCAAATTGACCTGATGGATTTATTTCTAAAAAGACATATTCATCTGTAGGTGTTACTATCATATCTATTGAGCCGGTATTCAATTCAAGTTTTTTCATTAAACGTCTTAATTTAACTTTTATAGATTGAGGTAATATAAATGGCACATACCTATTGGGTTTTGAGTAATTATAATTTCGAAAATCAATTTCTGTTTTTCTGTCAGCCTGAGAGAATATAGCCATTGCATAAAAAGCATTATTCAGAAAAAATATTCTTAGCTCATATTTCTTTTCGATTAAATTTTGAAATAGGCTTGGGAAAAATACTTCCGGTATTGAATCAACACTAATTTCTATAGTTCTATTTGTGTATAGTTTATTTTTAAAATTGACATTCACTACATTAGAAATATGTTTGTTAATTATTCTTCTATTTTTGATTTTATTTATGAGACTATTTTTATCTGTGCATATAATTGTATCTGGTATATTTAAACCTGCTTCTTTAGCACTTTTCAAAACCTGAAGCTTATTAACATCTCTATTAGAATAGTTTCCTAAAATAATTTTACCTCTGAAATTCAGCATTAAAAACTCTTTGATAACAGACCATTCTTCTTTAGCATTATTTGAAAAATATTTAATATTTATTGTGGATTGGTTTTTATAATGAAATGCATCTCTCCTATACCACATAGAATCTATACTATCATAATTAATTTTCTGACCATTACTTGTTTTAATTTCTATATCACATGCATTATCATTGCTCTGAACAATAAAAAGTTCGTTTATTAAATTTGTTTCGGTAAGGATTGCGAATTCATCATTATTAAATAAAAGCCATTCTGCAACTTCTGATGTACTAGCTTCGTAATTTATAGAAGAAATCAAAATCATTTTAATGGAATTATGTTTTTTATTGTTTCTTCATAAAATTCTTTATCAGGAATACTAAATATCGAATTTTCACCAGAGAACTTTGAAAAATCGAAGAGGGTATCTTTAAGCCTGAAAACTATTTTTGTCCTATTTTCTCTTAACTTTTCTAATCCAATTTCCTGTCTAACACTATCAATCTTTTTTTCTTTTTCTTCTGGAATTTGAAAATAGCCCCAACTTATATTATCATAATTTTTGTCTATTCCATAATTTGCTTTCCCTGTATCCGAAGGATCGTAAACAGCTTTTACAATTCCTGAATTAAAAAAACCGTATAAGTCGTTTCCACAGCTTTTAGTGATTAATTCGGATGCATTATGTACATTTATTTTGCCATCATAGAGTGCATTTATTATTTCGCTTGTAAAATCGTAAATTCTGCTAGGCGAACCACTTTGCTGATGAATAATGAGGATGTAATAAGGTTGATCTACCAAGGAACTATCATTTAAACCAATTAAATCTTCACTGGGGAAACCGTATTTAACTATTAATTTATTTAAGAATTTAGTATTTGAAATATCAGTTTTAGTAATAGTATCTTCATAAAAAGAATATGGCTTATCTTCTCCTACTTTTTTGCGAAATAATTGGTCCATGTAGAATAATGAATCCAAAGTGTGCCGCAATTTTAAATTGTAATAAATATTTATATTTTCTGAATATTTAAGCAAGTTTTTACCCCATTCTGTTTTAAAAAATTCATTAAAAACTTGTTTCTTCTGAAAGTTATTTATCTTATATCCCTTATCTATTATTTTTGTTAACAGAGAATAACATTTTTCATTTTTATTCAACAACACAGCACAAACCGCAGCATTGTATATATCTATAGCAAACGGGGAGGCTTTTGATGCGAAAGCGCTATCATAGTAATTAATTGCTTTCAAATAGTTAGAATCAACAATAGATAATTCTGCATTATTAGTGTTAGAATAATATTTTTTCAAAGACAGGCTCATTTGCCCATAAATCTTGTCATTTATAAAACCTATCAAGATAATGCCAGAAAGCAAAAAAATAATTGTATTCAGTTTCATAATTGATGTTTTATAAAGAATTGCAGGAATACTAGTATTCCTGCAATTCTTGTTAAAATTAATAATATTGATAAACTGGCTTTATAAATTATTAGCAGGATTCCTTTGATTCATAAGCGCCATGATATTCAATATCCCCATTTGAGTGCGCAGTATCAGATGTATAACCCATACACCCTGTGTTAGTAGCTCCCGTACAAACTGTTCCTGCAGTAGTTGATGTTGCTGTAGATTTTTGTGCCCCACCCATTACTTTTGACAAATGAGTTTCATTTAATTTGTTTTCATTAAACTGTTCTATACTTTCTAATTTTTTCATGTTTTCTAAATTTAAATTTTAAAAATAATTTCATTTTCATTCCACTTTCGCAGTCATCAGGCAATTGCCTTAAACCAGCGTGCTTTGCTTGTATTTACAATGCAATGTTTTTCCATCTTGGCGGTTTTTAACCCTTTTGCGCTTTGCTTTTTGCCTGGCATTATCGCTTAGCGTAATTAATTATCCTATCTTTGCCTTAGCCTCCTTTCTGTTGGTTTAACATTGGTTTTAAGCATATTTTTGTTTCTCCACCGGTTAAGGAGGTTTTTATTTGTTTATATCTTACCTAAAAAGTTTTTATTTACATTCCCTTTCTTTATCATAAAAAAGAAAAAACGTTATATTTTCGTGGTCAAAAATCAGGATAATTAACATTTATATTTTCTTCGCTTTCACCTTATATTATTGCTGTACAGAAAATCTTTAAAAATTTAAAAAATATTTTTCAACATAATAAAAAAGGGCGTGA
>CAINEZ010000418.1 GCA_903847905.1 uncultured Bacteroidota bacterium | reverse complement strand
TTATTGCTTGCTTTTTTCCTGAAGAACAAAAAATGGTCAAGACGCTGCCTTATAATATCTATTGTTCTTACTTTATTTTTTACAAATTTTTTTATTACAGATGAAGCGGTCAGGTTATGGGAATATCCGATTACTCCGGATAAGGAACTAGCCCCGGTTTATGACGCCGGAATTGTTCTGGGCGGCGGAATGATTACTATTGATACGCAATATGACAGAATGACTTTTCGTAATAATGTTGACAGAATACTTCAGGCTGTGAGCCTGTATAAAACAGGAAAAATTAAAAAAATACTTATTTCGAGCGGATCAGGGAACCTTGTTTTCAGGGATATGCTTGAGTCTTCTCTGCTGAAAAGATATCTTTTGACCATTGGAATTGAAGACAGTGCTATGATCATTGATTCTTTATCAGATAATACTTACGAGAATGCAATAACTTCGGCGCAGATATTGAAAAAAGAATTTCCGGGTGGAAAATTTCTACTGATAACATCGTCCTTACATATGCGCAGAGCATTGGGTTGTTTCCGGAAAGCAGGTATTGAAGTTACTCCTTATAGTACGAACAAACAAACAGGTAAACGTATTTTTGATTTCGGACATTATTTTATCCCAAACCTTGAAGCGCTTGAGGCGTGGGATAAATTGATTCACGAAGTTCTGGGTTATTATATGTACGCATTGTGTGGCTACTTATAATGGCAATTGATTTCTTTTATTTCTAAATAATTTTTTTAAAACATGGCTGAAATACTTTTTATAATAATAATCGCATTTATAGTTGCAGATTATTTTCTTGACCAGTGGCTGAATTACCTAAACAGCTTGTATTGGAGCAATGAATTACCCGAAGAACTTAAAGGAATTTATGATGCTGAAAAATACCTTAAGTCTCAGAATTATATGAAAGCAAAACATAAGTTCGGTTTTCTTACAAGTTCGTTATCATTTATTTTTATCCTGGTATTTCTATATTTTAAAGGTTTTGCTTTTATTGATGATATAGCGCGTTCATATACATCAGATATTACGTTAATTTCTTTAATATTCTTCGGCATATTGGGTTTTGCCGGAGATATACTTTCTATTCCTTTTCAGCTTTATGACCAGTTTGTAATTGAACAAAAATTTGGATTTAATAAAATGAATTGGAAAATTTTTATTATGGATAAATTAAAATCATGGCTGCTGGCGATAATTATAGGTGGTGTATTACTGTCGCTGATAATATGGTTATATAATAACATCGGCGATTATTTCTGGCTTGTTGCATGGATCGTTATCACTTTTTTTATGATTTTTATGACAATGTTTTATTCTTCGCTCATTGTGCCATTGTTCAATAAGCAAACTCCTTTGGAAGATGGCGAATTGAGAAATGCAATAAAAGCATTTGCTGATAAAACAGGTTTTAAACTTGATAATATTTTTGTTATTGACGGCTCCAAACGATCAACAAAAGCGAATGCATATTTCAGCGGACTGGGTTCTAAAAAAAGAATAGTTCTGTACGATACCCTGATAAAAGATCACACTACTGAAGAACTTGTGGCTGTGCTTGCACATGAAATTGGTCATTACAAAATGAAGCACACTTTAAAAGGAATGGTTATGTCGGTTGTTCAAACAGGTATAATGCTTTACATTATTTCTCTGTTTATTGGCAACCCTGTATTATCGCAGGCTTTGGGAGCAAAGCAGGGAAGTTTTCACATGGGGATACTTGCATTTGGATTATTATACAGCCCGTTGTCGCTGCTTCTTGGAATAGGAATGAATATTATTTCCCGGAAAAACGAATATCAGGCTGACAGGTTTGCAGGAATAAATTATAGCGCAAAAGCTTTACAAGATGCATTAAAAAAACTTTCCGTGAATAATCTCAGCAATCTAAGACCACACCCTGTTTATGTATTTTTTCATTATTCACATCCGCCATTATTACAAAGATTAAAGGCGCTGGAAGAAATTTGCTTACACACAATACTTTTGTGTTGATTAAAAAGTATTGTACCTTTGCATAAATATATTTTGCGTTGACTATGAAAAACTTAATAAGATTTGACTGGGCTGTGAAAAGACTTTTGAGAAACAAAGCCAACTTTGGAATTCTTGAAGGCTTTTTATCTGAATTAATCGGTGAAGACA
>CAINEZ010000417.1 GCA_903847905.1 uncultured Bacteroidota bacterium | reverse complement strand
GGGGTTTGGCTGCATCATGTTTTGATCAGGATTCATCATAATTCCGGTTTAGATTTTAGTTGTAATTAGCAACTTTGAATCGCCAAATATTCGCAAAAGTAAATCATCAGTTTGATTAAATAAAAAGCCCTCATCTTTCAAGTTGAAAGACAAAGCAGATGAAGGCAAAAAATGGTGATCTGAAGAAGATAATTATGTGGTACAAAGTACAAGAATTAAAAAACAAGGGACTTAACAAAAGTCAAATTTCAAGGGAAATAGGAATTGATAGGGCAACAGTACGAAAATATGAACAACTGAGTGAAGATGAATTTCAGCAGTGGTTAAAAAACACACGTAAATTACCCAAGAAACTTCGCAAATACTATGGGTATGTAAAATCACTGCTTGAAGCACATCACTACTTATCAGCATCGCAGATAGAAGATCGCTTGAAGGAAGATTTTACAGATCTGCCGGAAGTACATAGTAAGACGGTATATAACTTTGTTCAAAATATTCGATCAGCCCATGACATTAAAAAGAGTAAAGAACACAAACAAAGAGAATATGAGAAATTGCCGGAACAGGACTATGGTCATCAGGCACAGGTTGATTTTGGACAGTTTACCATGCAAACAGAGAGTGGTGGCAGAAAGAAGGTTTATTTTTTTGTAATGGTTTTGTGTCGATCCCGGCAGAAGTTTGTATGTTTTCAGGTACAACCTTTTACTTCAACAACAACAATTTTAGCACATGAAAAAGCATTTGAATATTTTAGAGGTCAACCCAGGGAAATTGTATATGATCAGGATAGAGTAATAATAATAGATGAAAATCTTGGTGATATTTTAGCAACCAGGGAATTTGGATTATATTTTCAACAAATGGATTTTCAACCTGTTTTTTGCAGAAAATCCGATCCTGAGAGTAAAGGTAAAATAGAAAATGTGGTTGGTTTTGTAAAGAAAAACTTCTTACGTGGCCGGTATTTTAATGGAGAAGATCAGTTAAACATCTCTGCTCAGGGATGGTTAATCAGAACCGGGAATGGTAAAGAGCATGCAGGAATAAAAAAGATACCTCAAAAAGAATGGGAAATAGAAAGAGAATATTTATTACCCTTGAAACCACAGCCATATCAATTAGCACAACAAGAATTAAAAAGGTATAAAGTACGAAAAGATAATACGGTTAATTATAAAAGCAACTTTTACACTTTACCATTAGGAACTTATCAGGGTACTGAAAGTTGGGTTTTATTGCAAGTTGAAAACGAACAAGTCAAACTATCCACTACTGATGGCAATATGTTGTCTACCCATCCAATCAGCTATCTCAGAGGAGTAACAGTATCCAATACAGATCATCGCAGGGATAAAACTATGAGTATATCAATATTAAAAGAATCAATTTTACAGAAGTTACTATGCCTGGAAAAAGTAGCTGTATTTATTGAACAGATACAAAAAAGAAAGCCCCGTTACATACGGGATAGTTTGCTGGTGATAGAAAAGAATATACCGGAACTTGGTCAGGAGTACATTTTAAAAGCAATAGATTTTTGTTTAAACAGCAACATATATAACTCAAACCAATTGATTGAAGTAGCCAGTCATTATAAAAATGAGCAACTGAAACAATCAAAAATAAGAATAGAAATACCTGAAACAAAATCCAATTTTGATTTTGAATTATCAAAGATAACCCCTAAAAAAAGTAATATAAACGTTTACGAAAATCTAATGTAGCTATGGAAAAAATAAAACAAATAAAGCAATATGCCGATCATCTGCGATTAACTTTAATGCGAAATCAAGCCGATCATCTAATACATCAGGCACAAATAGACAAACCCTCATATATTGATTACACTCATAATTTACTGGAAAGAGAAGTTCTGCAAAGACAAAAAGGCGATCTGGATCGTCGGTTAAAATTAGCTCATTTACCCCGGAATCATAATTTAGATAACTATGACTATAATTATTCATCCGGAGTAAATAAGAACCAGATGAAAGAGATCAGAGAACTTTTATGGATGGAACAGGCATATAATATTGTTCTAATGGGTCCGAGCGGAACAGGTAAAACATATATTGCTGCAGGGCTGGTAAATGAAGCTGTGAATAAAGGATACAGAGCATATTTTACCACAATGGAGGATATGATAAATGTACTCAAAATGAAAGAAATGACTTCTACTGCACTAAATTGTTATAATCGTTTTTTAAAAGCACATTTGATCGCAATTGATGATATAATGCTCTTACCGATAAGTAAACATGAGGCAGTAGCTTTTTTCAATCTGATTAACCACTTGCATGAACAATGCTCTTTAGTAATTACAACCAACAAGTCCCCAAAGCAATGGTCAGAAACATTGGATGATGAAGTGCTGGCAACAGCATTATTAGACAGGATACTATATCATTGTGAGGTAATAAAACTTGATGGTACCAGTTACCGAATGGAAAACAGAAAAAATATATTTGATAATAGTTTAAATAAAACAGATCG
>CAINEZ010000416.1 GCA_903847905.1 uncultured Bacteroidota bacterium | reverse complement strand
ACACCTTTTGATGCTATTGAAAAATGGTTTAAAATTAAACCGGAAATATTTTTACAAAAACCTGATGAATTTAAAAATAAAGTTTTATCTTTGCTATTAATTAATACAAGTTGTCATAAACAACCTTGTGAAACTTAACAAATACGAGTATGATGAAAATGGATATAATATTTTGAACGATAACCTTATTATAGATTTTATCAATAATTGTGAAGAAGATTTTCATAAACGCTTTCCCCCTTTATTCGCTCATAATATTATTGTAAATAGTACTACTATGAATATGATTGAAACTTGCCACTTAATTGCACAAAACGAGGGCATTGTAAGGTATGGTGAGATGTTATTTTATAAAGTATCAATTTATGCAATAAAAGAATCACAATTTGAGGAAAATTTGCATGACATAATAATTTATAGTATAGACAATGAAATTAGCGATGGAGTAATAATTCTCAATCATCTTCCAGAGGGTAATGCAAAAAATATTGAACTGTAAATTATAGTTTAAAATAATGTTGAATTATAAGCTAACTATAAAAACTACCGCTAACACACAATGTAAAGCCCATTTGCAGCCCATTTTTAAAGGCAGACATTGTTTTGGCTGCAAAAGCGCTTTCCATTTTCCCACAAAAAAAAAGAAATAAAAAAATAAAAATTTCCTTCCCTTCTGTAAAAATTTAAACGCCGACACACTGCCCATCCCAGACAAAAACTCTTCGACCGTTGACAGTGAAACTCAATAAGGACAGTGCTTTCTCAATACTACGGACACTCCGCCAGTGCATAACTTGTGGCTGCTACAACCGGCGTACAGTGCGGATTTTAGCATTTGGCAAATTTAATTTATCTTTGTAACGGGTGACTGGAAAGTGCTATAAATACGCCGGCTTTAGCAGCCACCGATCGTTAGCAACAAGGAGAGAAAACAAAACAGATAAATTACAAACCTAAATTAGACTGAATTTGAAAACGAAATACGACATAGAACCCTTGACTGACAAGAAGTATAAAAGATTTAGTTTTTGCTTACCCGCTTTTGCCCCGATGGGCAATTAGGATTGTTTGCCCTTGCTCATTGCACATTTGGCTGCCTGCAAACGCACAAAGCCGACACAATAAGTCAGCCAAAAGAGCAAATTTTCCGACACACAATACTTTTGTGTTGATTAAAAAGTATTGTACCTTTGCATAAATATATTTTGCGTTGACTATGAAAAACTTAATAAGATTTGACTGGGCAGTGAAAAGACTTTTGAGAAACAAAGCCAACTTTGGGATTCTTGAAGGCTTTTTATCTGAATTAATCGGTGAAGACATAAAAATAGATAGTATCCTTGAAAGCGAAAGCAATAAGGATAACAAAAATGATAAATTCAATAGAGTTGATTTATTGGTAAAGAATTCTAAAGAAGAATTAATTATTATTGAAGTGCAAAATAATCGTGAACACGATTATTTACTCCGTATTCTGTTTGGTACTTCAAAATTGTTAGTAGAAAACATGAATACAGGAATGGTTTATTCCCAAATCAAAAAAGTAATATCCGTAAATATTGTTTACTTCGACCTTGGACAAGGCGAAGATTACATATACCACGGTACAACGAATTTTATTGGACTGAATAAAAAAGATACTTTGAAATTATCAGAAGACCAGCAATTGCTATATAAAACAGATACTATTGCAAAGATATATCCTGAATATTATGTTATTAAAGTAAATCAGTTTAATGATGTAGCAAAAAACACATTAGACGAATGGATTTATTTTTTTAAGACAGAAGAAATAAAAGATGAATTTCAAGCCAAAGGAATCAAACAAGCCAAAGTTGAATTAGATATTTTGAAACTAAGCGAAGCAGAACGCAAGGAGTATGAAAAATATATTGAGCAAGAAAGGTATGAGGAAAGTTTGATAGTATCTAATTATAAAGTTGGGGAGCTAAAAGGCATAGAAGAAGAACGCAAAAGACAAGAAGAAAAACAAAGAAATGAGAAAAATAAAATTGCAAAAAAATGCTTGCAAAAAGGAATGAGTATTAAAGATATTATTGAATTAACAGGACTTTCAAAAGATGAAATTGAAAATTTAAAATAAATATTAACTCATTTTATAAATTAGAAAAGGAGGTAATCCACTACTAAAAAAAACACTGAATTAATCCGCCACAAGCGGACTAAACATAAAAAGCGTTAGCTTTTATTCTTGATTCTGAAAACTGGTAATTTTCTTTTGATGCAAGAGTGATAAGTGGACGCTCACGCCAAAGCGTGGGCTGACTTATTTGCATCAAGGGTATACCAGTACCTCAGAATCGGATATAGTTTCAGTTCCACGCTTTTTTATTTTACAAATTAATGCCTTTGGGACTGGGACAGTAAAGGAGGTAAAAAATAATTATTGAAAATGTCGCATTAATTCACAAATTATTAATTTTTTAAAACAAGGAGGTAAAAATGAAAATTGTATTATTACTTTTTCTGTTACTGAACACCTGTCTTACATTCTCTCAAACTGTTTATATGAAAGTGAATAAAAATGATGGGACAAGCGAGTATTATCCAATTCAGGATATTCGGAAAATAACATTTAGCGGACTGTCTGGTATAAACAGCCCAGAACAAATGCAAAATGTTGTTAAGACTTTTAATATGTTAAAAAGTTATCCGAATCCTTTCAATTCAAGCACTACAATTGAATATGAAATACCTGAACGGGGAGACGTCGAAATTACAATAATTGATGTAAACGGAAAACTAATCAGAAATTTATTAAGTGAAAGTCAAATTTCCGGAAAGCATCAGTTTATTTGGGATAGCAAAGACAATTCAGGTAACACAATAACAAGCGGTATATATTACTGCAATGTTAAATTCAACAATCAAATTTTACATAACAAAATGATTTTAATAAAATAATGGAGGGTAACAAAATGAAAAAAATAGTAATAACATTTGTTTTAGCAATTATTGCGAACTTTACATTTTCGCAATCAATGAATGTACATAAAAATGACGGTAGTACAACTACAATACCACTTTCGGTAATAGATAGTATTACCTTCACAACATCTTCGTCAGGTACGAATTATTTTATTTCTCAATCATTGTGGGAAGGTAATGAATGGTGTGGCAATGTCAATCAGGGTTCCTGGTTTCCTCCTGTTGATAGTATTGCTCATTATGGTATAAGTGATTATTGCTGGGGACAAACTCGGACAATAAATCCAATAGGTCTTGGGCATTCAATGCAATATAATATTCAAGTATCACTTAATTCAGGTGGAACAAATGATGATGGTGCTTATTTTGGTTTTGGTGACCAATGGATTACTTATTCAGGACATTCAATGGGTCTTGCTTTTATTAATAATGGAGTATATATTTTTGAGGTACCATCATATACTTCCGGTATGCAATATGTAGATACAATAGGTACTTATACTGCAGGACAATCATTTATATTTACGGTTTCACTTGATAATAGTGGAACACTTAATATATCAAGTACTGATTTTAATGGTTCTTTTACTCCAACAAATATAATATCAAATCCACTCGCCGTTTTAGCAGTTAAAGATGCTGCAGTTAATTATGGTTTTATTGTAAGGGCAATAACTCTGTATTAAAATTAATTCTGCAAAAACAGATAAACACGTTAGCAGTTAAAAGAAGGAATTCAAAGAACTGTTAATGTGTTTTCTTTTTAATAGACCAATTTATTGACGTGATAAAAACTAAATCTTTGCTGACACTCCAGACTGAAAATATATTTTAACTTTGTCAGAGTATTTCGTTTATTGAAAAGTTTGTAAACCTTGACACAACAGACAATTCGCCCAGTTGCTAACAGGCTTCTGCTTTCAGTGGCGGTTCAGTGGCTCGTGAGACAGGAAAGTAATAAATTTAAACGGTAGTGCTTCGTGGAAACGGCAGTGGGTAAACACCGCCACCGAAAAGCAGCAGCCGAAACGTTAGCAACAAGGCGAAGAAAAAACAACGGACTACAAACTTGACAAAGGAAAATGAATTTGACAACGAAATACGAAATAGAAAAAGTGACTGACTGGAAAGACAAAAGATTTAGTTTTTTTGCCGACCCACGAAAAATAGAAAAGGAAAGCTATCGCACATTTGGCACATTGCCTTTTGCCCGATACACGAGCAAACGCTTCGCAAAAGTCAAAGAGACAAATCTTCCGACCCGCAATTATTTTTTGTATGTAGTTTAAAATGATTATTTTTGACATTGAAAATAAAGTAAATATTGTGTAACAAAATTTAAACGAAATGTAGAAATAAAGAAATATAAAATTTAGCGTTTAGCTGAATTCTGTTCCAGAAATCGACCAAATTTCATAAGACAAACAGGAGAGTAAGCAAAACGCCACGTGAAAGCGTGGTCGTTGCTTTACACTTGTTTGTCGGGTTCTTGGTCGAACCTCTGGAACAGCGTAGGTAATTTGACCACGCTGTTTTTTTTGTAATAACCAAATCATAATGAATTATCAACAAACTATACTTTTAATATTCGGCTTATTGCTCTTTAAAATTACAATAGGACAGAAAATCACATTAGAGCGAGAACCAAAGAAAGTATCTTATTTCAGCACTTATACAGTAGATTATTTTTATTATAAACATTTTAAATTGAACCAAGGTATCACATACACAACAACTCAAGGAATATCAGCTAAGCAGCCTAAAGAGTCAACTTTTTATTCTATATCAATGGCACTGGGCGGAAGTATTTCTCCAAATTCAAAAAGATTTTTTCTTGAAGATAGATTGATGTTGAGAAACAATATTACCGTATTCTTATTTGACATAGGTCAACAATTTGGTTATAACGAGGGTTTACATGTTATGCTTGGGTGTGGCGTTAATTTTCGCATTTTTTCCATTTTTAATTTGTGTACGGATATTGGAATGGATTATAATACTTACAAGGACTGTGGCATTGTTTTTTTAAGGATGGGTTTAATGCTCAAAAAACACTTTGATAGGAAATCAAAAATAAATCATACAAAATAAGGAGGTGTATTATGAAAAGGTTCTTTATTATTTCTATAGTAATGCTATATGTAAGCATAATTTCTTATTCACAGGAAAATAATTATGTTTTGACAAGAAAAGATTCAGTTTGTGAATATGCTAAAGTATATGCTAAACATTATTATTTCCCAATGGTACCCTATGTATGGACAGCCGTTTCATCTGTTCTTTTAACTCCGGTTACTGGTTTAGTTTCCGCATTAATTATGACTAATGTAGAACCAAAAAATGATTTGAAGTTAAGTTATCCACCTGAATTAAATTTAACAGTAGCCGATCCCCTTTTGAACAAATATACTGAATGCTATAAAAAGCAAGCATTTAAGAAAAAAAAGACTTGGACTTGGGTTGGCTTTGGCATGGGTACTGGTTTATTTTCAATAGTATTCGTGCCACTTATCATTAAGGATTTAAAAAAATAAGTTATCATAAACAACCTTGTGAAACTTAACAAATAAAAAAAGAAAGGAGATGAATATGTAAAAAAAAATAATCAGTCTACATTACTTCAGAATTCAAAAAATTGTAATCAAATTTATCGTTTAATTTAAATTTAAATTTTTATGAAAAAAAAATATTTTAAAAAGGGATGGGTATTAATTATTATATTAATCTCATCATGTTCTGTTACATACCAAACACAGAACATTACACAACCAATTTTACTAAATAAAAAAATTGGTGTTCCATCTGTTGATATACCGGGTAATGCAAAACTTGTCGAAAATATTGAAGGAAAGATTTTGCAATTTCAAATGATTAGTGGCGGGAATTCTATACATGAATGGAAAACAGATGCAAATGTTGATTTTACAGGTACACTTGGAACAATCCCTAATCGGTTTGTAGCTGACCTTAATTTCAAAGTTAGTGACTATGTTTTCTGGTGGACAGGAGGTCAAGCTCAGATAAAATACAATGGTGTATGTTATGAATTACCAAGCAAATAAATTTAAAATAAATAAAAAAGAGAAAATATCATGAAAAAAATACAAGTTAAAATAATCGGTATAATTACAATAATGGTAATTATTTTATCAAGTTGTAGTGGCGGTAGGATGTTTATTGCAGCTAAAACACTTGAACATCCTGTTTCAACAACTGAAGGTATTTACGACCAAAATTTGAAATTATTAAGCAAAGACAATTATACTGTGATTGATCATTTTGAATTTAACTTATCGGCAGTAAGTTTTTTTTGGACATGGATACCCATTTCTAATCATAAGGATATTTCAGATAAATTAGATAATATTCTTAAAGATAAAGGAGGCGATGCGATTGTAAATTTAAGCATTAAAACAGGGACAATGATGTCTGGAGAAGCATTTTTAAACTTTTTTTCTTCTGTAATTCCTGTATTGCCAGGCGTTGTCGTTGCTAAAGTTGAAGGTGATGTTATTAAAGTAAAAAAATAATAAAATGAAACCAAACACACACAGGCAAGCACAAACAGCAGCCGCAAAAAGCCTTTCTAAGACCAAAGCCGCTGTTAGAGCTTGCCTGTTTTGCCTACCTTGACTTTTGCCAACACTAAAAAAACTAAATCTTTGCAGATACACGAGCCGACAAAAAATAATTGTAACTCTGACAGAGTATTTAGTTTATTGAAAAGTTTGTAAACCTTGACACGACAGACAATTCGCCCAGTTGCTAACAGGCTTCTGCTTTCAGTGGCGGTTCAGTGGCTCGTGAGACAGGAACGTAATAATTTAAACGGTGGTATTTTATGGGAACGGCAGTAGGTTAAATCGCCACCGAAAAGCAGCAGCCGGAACGTTAGCTGCAAATGCCCATGAAAAAATAAATACAGACAAATACGGTTGCGACGGACAACTACGGACAAATACAGACAACTACGGACAAATGTTTTCGCAATGACTGATAAGCAAAAAATTATCTTCGCTCCTATTTCAGAAAAAATCCTTCAATGTTTT
>CAINEZ010000415.1 GCA_903847905.1 uncultured Bacteroidota bacterium | reverse complement strand
GGAACTGAATAAATAGTATTTTAGCAGCCTAACAAAATTTATAATAATATAATTTTATTAAAAAATGAAAAACATTAAAGCATTATTATCATGCATCGTTTTTGTTGCATGTATTTCTGCCTTTTCTTATGGACAGAAAGCCGTGCCTACCGGCAGGCAGGGAACGTTGAACCTAAAAGACACGATTCCCACCGACCCTAATGTGGTAGTTGGTAAACTCGACAACGGACTTGTATATTACATCCGTAAAAACAAGAAACCTGAGAATCGCGTGGAGTTGCGTCTTGCAGTTAATGCAGGTTCTGTGCTCGAAAACGAAAGCCAAAAGGGACTTGCGCATTTCACAGAACACATGTGTTTTAACGGAACAAAAAATTTCCCTCATAATGAACTTGTAAACTTTTTACAGAAAACAGGTGTTAAATTTGGAGCAGATATCAATGCTTACACAAGTTTTGATCAAACAGTATATATGTTACAGCTACCGACAGATAAAAAAGAACTTATAGATTCAGGTCTTCAGGTTATTGAAGACTGGGCTCACCAGGTAACCTTTGACAATAAGGAAATAGATAAAGAAAGAGGCGTTATTACCGAAGAATGGCGACTTGGTCTTGGAGCCGACGACAGAATGAGGAAAAAATGGTTCCCTGTAGTTTTTAAAAATTCTTTATATGCCGAAAGACTTCCTATTGGTGATATTGAAATAATTAAAAACTTCCCTCACGATACTTTGCGAAAATTTTATAAAGATTGGTACCGACCGAACTTACAGGCTGTTGCTGTTGTCGGCGATATTGATGTAAAAGAAATGGAAGCGCAAATAAAACAACATTTCGGAGGCATTCAAAACCCGCTTAATTCGCGTCTCAGAAAAGATTTTGACATCCCCGATAATAAAGAACCTCTTATCAGCATTGTAACCGATAAGGAAGCAACCAATACAATGATTATGCTTCTTTATAAACATAAGGCTAAAATAAATTATACTGTTGAAGATTGGAAAGAGTTATTAACGGCAGAACTTTATAATGAGATGTTAAACGCGCGATTTACCGAAATTACCGTTCAACCAGATGCTCCTTTCGTTATGGCTTATAATAATTACGGCAATTTTTTAGCACGCTCTACTGATGCTTATTTACTTTACGCTATGCCTAAAGAAAATCAAATTGAAAAATCATTTGAAACTTTGTTATTAGAAAATGAAAGGGTTAAACAATTCGGTTTTACTGCAACAGAATTTGAACGAATGAAAGACCAAATGCTTAATGACTATGAAAAGGCCGCTAAAGAATTTGATAAAACAGAATCTAAAAATCTTGTAAATGAATATGTGAGAAATTTTTTGAATAAAGAGCCTATTCCCGGCGCAAAAATTGAATTTAAACTTGCAAAAAAACTTCTTCCGGAAATTACTCTTCAGGAAGTAAATGCTCTTGCTGCAAAATGGATAACCGACGAAAATATGGCTGTTGTTGTTACGGCTCCCGAAAAAGACGGTGATAAAATGCCTACCGAAAAACAATTAACCGATATTATTGCAAGTACTAAAAAAGCTGTGATAACTGCTTACGTTGATAAATTTAAAACAGAACCATTAGTTACAGAAGATCTTAAAGGCAGTAAAGTTATTTCTAAAAAAGAAAATAAAGATTTAGGATTCACAGAGCTTACTTTCGGAAACGGCGTTAAAGCAATAATTAAAAAAACCGATTTTAAAAACGATGAGATATTGATTAAGGCTTATAGTCTGGGTGGATTATCATTGTACCCTGATAAGGATTATATATCTGCACATTTTGCAAGCGACATAATCAACGAAAGCGGAGTAGGAAATTTCGACAATACTGAACTTGAAAAGAAATTAAAAGGTAAAGAAGTAGAAATAGGACCTTACATTGATGATTTAAAAGAAGGATTTGACGGCAAATGCAGCCCTAAAGATTTTGAAACACTTTTACAATTAACGTATTTGTATTGCAAAGAACCGCGTAAAGATACCGCTGCTTATGATGCTTTTATGCAGAAAATGAAAACACAGTTGAAATTCATAGGTTCAAATCCTGTTTTTGCTTTTTATGATACGCTATTAAAAACTTCGTCAAGCAATAGTCCGCGGTTAATTGCTATTCCAAATGAAAAGCAATTAAATCAAGTAAATCTTGATGTTGCATATAAAATTTACAAAGAAAGATTTAACAATGCTAACAATTTAAAATTCTTTATAGTAGGAAATATTAATGTTGATTCTATTACTCCTGTTTTGGAAAAATATCTTGGGAGCCTTCCCGGAACGGCAAAGCCCGAAAACTGGCTTGATAAAAGCCTGAAGTTCCCGGCTGGTATAACAAATTTTGAAATTGAAAAAGGTTCCGAGCCGAAAAGTATGGTGGGAATTATATTGGATGAGAAATGTGATTGGAACGACAAAAATCGTATTTGCCTGAGAATGGCTAAAGAAATTTTAAGCATAAAACTTATTGAAGTAATACGCGAAGAAATGAGCGGAGTTTATTCTCCGCAGGTTCAGCTAAGCTTTGAGCAATATCCGACTTCGGAATTTTCGCTTATGATTATGTTTGGCTGCTCACCTAAAAATACCGATAAACTTTCAAAAGCTACTTTCAAAATTATTAAAAGTATTCGTGATAAAGGACCACAGGAAGTGGATTTAAGCAAAGCCAAGGAAGAACTTATTCGCGCAAGAGAAGTTGATATAAAAACAAACAAATTCTGGTTAGACAGGCTTGAATCTTTTTATTTCGACAATGACGATGTAAGTATGATTACCGATTACAATAATAAAATTAATGCAATAACATTAAAAGATATTCAGGATTTTTCAGCAAAATACTTTTTAAAAGACCATTATGTAAGAGTAGTGCTGAAGCCCGAAAAGAAAAAGTAAGCGTTTATTTGCAGTAACCTTTAGATCGTTATTATTAAGAAAATACCGACAAACAAGATTTTGTCAGATATGTAAATTCTCCAAAAAATAAAATCCATTTTAATGGATTTTATTTTTTGGAGAATGAGCATTTTTAAGGTAAATAATAAAAAATTATTTCTTTCTGATGCCATATAATTCCAGCAACTTTGCTACGTATTTGCCAATTACATCAAACTCAATATTTACGACAGAACCTTTTATTAATTTATGAAAATTCGTAACATCATAAGTGAAAGGTATAATAGCAACTGAAAATGTTTTCCTGCCCGAATCCACAACTGTAAGGCTTACACCATTTACGGAAACAGATCCCTTTTTAACAGTGATGTTATCTTTTTTTGGATCGTATTCAAAAACAAAAAGCCAGCTTCCGTCAGTTTCTTTAATATCAATACATTTGGCTGTTTGATCAACATGACCTTGAACAATATGTCCATCCATCCTGCCTTCCATTTTCATTGATCTTTCAAGGTTCACTTCATATCCGGGCTTCCATACGCCAAGATTTGATTTTTTTAATGTTTCATCAACAGCAGTTACAACATATTGATTCTTTTTGGGAAATACTTTTACTACTGTAAGACAAACTCCATCGTGGCACATGCTCTGATCAACTTTTAATTCTTTTGCAAAAACTGTTTCGATAGTAAAATGAATGTTGCCTTTTTCTTTTTCAATTTTTACAACTTTACCTGTTGTTTCAATAATACCTGTAAACATATTTTTATTTCTGATTTCTGTATAGATG
>CAINEZ010000414.1 GCA_903847905.1 uncultured Bacteroidota bacterium | reverse complement strand
CAGTAACGGTTTTTATTACTGTCTGTATATTACTTGCCAATTCTGATTTTGCATTTTGCAATGCAATTTTCTTTGAAGTAGCTAAATCAGGGCTTTCCCCCGATTGTCTTGCTCTGAAATAATCTTTGTCTGATTGATATTCTTTTCCTGTAAGAGGAAGAATAACTTCAGTTGATTTTGTCACTTTTTCAAGTTTCTTGCTATGTGAGCAAGAGTTTAAAGCAAGCAGTAATGCTGCGATTGATGTAATAATGAGTGTTTTTTTCATGTTAATTTATTTTTAGTTAGTAAAATTTATTCTCTTTTTTTGTCTGTCTGTGTCAAGGTGCACGTCTCTATCTTTTTCCACTGTACTGTCTGTCTACCGTTTTTTCTAAGCATTGGCGATAACGGACAGAGCATTGCCGTTAGTATTTTTTTTGCAGGAATTAATGGCACTGCCCTTTCTGCCCGCACAAATGGTTGAAAGAGCACTGAACTTTCTTACCCCACGTCCACCTGCAAAAAAAAATATTACGGCAATGCTTTCGTTATCGCCTGTGCTTTTTTTTCTTTTGTAATAGCACTCAACTTTCAATTATCTGTTTATTCTCCTCATTCTGCAATTACATATCTGTCTTCATCTTCACCCAACCTTTTCGCCAGTTCGTTAATCTCTTTTTTTAATTCAATCATTTTTAATTCGCGCCCAATTACTAAACTGTGGAATCTTTCCAGCTCATCTATCCTTTTTTGTATATCTGTCTCTGCCTGCTTGCGTATTAAAGCATATTGAATAGTTTTTAAAAGAAGTTTCCAGTTTAAATCCTGTTTTAAAATGTAATCTTGGGCTCCTTCTTTAATAAGGGATAGTGATAATTCCATATCACACAAACCGCTTACCAAAACAACAGGAATATTATTAGCAATTTTTATTACAGTATCGAAAGTCTGTTTTCCTGTGCTGTCGGGCAAATTGAGGTCGAGCAGAATGAGAATAAAATTATTTTTCTTGATTTGCTCGCATCCGTCTTGCAAGGTTTCAGCAATAATAAGCCGGTAATTAATTGAAGTGATTTCTTTCAGAAACACTTCAATTAACCTGCTATCGCCGGGATTATCCTCTATCAAGAGAATTTTTTGTTCTTCTGTATTTTTCATAATTTGGGAAGTTTAACTAAGGAGAGCCAAAAATCTTCAATTGATTTTACCAATTCAAAGAATTTATTCAGGTCCATCTGCTTGGCTAAATAACAATTTGCATGTAAATTATATGACCTTATAACATCTTCTTCGCTATTGGATGAGGTAAGAATAATAACAGGTATGCTTTTCAGGTTCTCGTCAACTTTAATATCAGCCAGCACTTCCAGCCCGCTTTTTTTCGGCAGGTTAAGGTCAAGAATAATAAGGTCGGGACGAGGGGCATTTTGGTATTGATTTCTTTTGAAAAGAAAATCGGTTGCCTCTTCACCGTCATCCACAATATGAAGGTTATTTTTCACCCTTCCGTCTTTAAATGCATCCAGAATTAGCCTTGCATCGCCGGGATTGTCTTCTACTAAAAGAATCTCAACTATTTTTTGATTTTCCATGATTGTTTTTTTTATTATGTTTATACTGGGATTGTAAAATAAAAAGTAGTACCTTCATTTACTATTGATTCAAACCATATTGCTCCACCATGCCTTTCAATAATGCGTTTGCAAATGGAAAGACCTATACCGGTGCCGGGATAATCCTTAACAGAATGTAATCGCTGAAAAATAATAAAAACACTCTCTTTAAATTTCATTTCCATTCCTATTCCATTATCTGCTACCGAAAATTGATACATGTTGTTATGCTTTGTACACGAGATATGTATTTTGGGTAATTCAGTTTTATTTTTAAACTTAACGGCATTTTCGATAAGGTTTTGAAACACACGTATAATCTGCAATTCATCGGCTTTCACAGTTGGCAAATCATCGTTGGTTATTAAACAATTATTCTCAGCTATCAATAGATGTAGATTAGAAATAACCTGCCCCAAAATATTTGAAGTTTCTACTTGTTCAAAACTCTTTCCGCGTGTGCTTATTCTCGAAAATTCGAGTAAATCAGAAATAAGCTTTTGCATTCGGACTGCACCGTCAACAGCAAAGTGAATATAATCGTTTGCGTCTTGGTCTATTTTGTCTTTGTATTTCTGTTCGAGCAATTGGGTGTAGGTCGAAATCATTCGTAATGGTTCCTGAAGGTCATGTGTAGCCACATAAGCAAATTGCTCAAGGTCTTTATTAGCAATGATTAATTCCGCTGCACGTTTTGCTTTCTCCTCGTTTTGAAATACAAGTTCTTTGTTGGCAATGACTAACTCGGCTGCACGTTTTGCTTTCTCCTCGGACTCATATTTAAGCTCCAAATTTGCAATGATTAACTCGGCTGCACGTTTCCCTTTTTCTTCATTTTGAAAAGCAATTTCTTTATGAGCATCTACTAATTCTTGCTCAAGCTGAATCCGCTTGCCATTGTCAATATCTTTAATCGCATTTAAGTAATAACACTCTTTCTGCAACTCCTGCAACTCATTTTGGAGTTCTTCTTTTGTTTTATCTTGGTCATTCATACTGATGATGTTTTAATGATATGTGATTGTTTTGTCAAGGTGTGCGTCTGTTTCGGTTTTTAGTGTACTGTCTGTCTTGAGTTTTTTTTCTAAGCATTGGCGATAACGTTGAGGCGATTGCTTTAGGTGGCATAACACAAAGTTATCAAATTTACAGTATCTGTCTGCCACTTAAAGCAATTGCCTGTTATGCACCGTTTTTTCTTCAATATTTTAATAGTATGTCAACGAAATGCAATTTAATACTCCACCTAATTTCGAAAGTTTTTCAATATCTTTCGTTACTTTAATAATTGTCAGTTCAGGAAAATTCGTTTTAAATGTTTCAATTGCTTTGTTGTCTTGTATAATACTATATTGTGGCAAAAAAATTGTATT
>CAINEZ010000413.1 GCA_903847905.1 uncultured Bacteroidota bacterium | reverse complement strand
TATTATCTAATTTTTGTTTAAAGTATGCAATTAAACTTTCATCTACCATATAGTTTACAATTTCACGTGGTGTATAAAAGCTACCTGTTTGCTTGCGAGCTGTGGTTTTTGTCTCTGGATTGTAACTTGCCAAAAGGTTTTCAAATACTTTACCCAGCAATTCGGGGTCAAGTGCAATTTCCTCTTCAAGTGGGGTATTTTCAGTAATAGTAAATTTGTAGCCATCAAGAATATTTATCAAACCTTCAACTTCATATTTTTTGTTTTTAGTGCCGTATTCTGTATTTAAATCAAGTTGATGTTTTGCTGCAAAAAAGAGTTTGTCCGGCACAAATGCTTGTCGTTTCTCGGTACTGCTAAAACCATCTAACCTTATTTCTTTGTTGCCTTCTTTAAAATCCAAGCATTCAAACAAACCACCATTTAAAAATGGAATGCTTGAAAAAAGATCTAATGCTTTATCGGGTTTTGTAAAGTAGTTTTGATAGCGGTATTTCGTTTGGTCAAGATACTGGTCATTTCCGGTCTTTGGAAACGTATTAATAAACCTGCGTTGCTCGTCTTTGTTTTCTGCTGTAATATCTTTGTCCATTGGTGTATTGAGAGTAGCAAAGAAAAGGTTTTGCAAAATTGCCCTGTAGTAAACAGAAGTTTTTTCCGATTGAGGTTTGAAATCATTTAAAATATCTTTCAGTTTTTTAATTTCAAATAATGAATCGGGGACAAGGTTCTTTTCTTTGATAAACCATACAAAAATCAATCGGGTAAGCAAACGGATAACACTTTCGGAATTATAAACCATGTCGTCCTTATCATCATTCACATCATTAGGGAAATTTACAGAACGAACAGCCCACAAATACCAGTTGAATAATTCGCTATAGAAACGTTTGTTGAGTTCTTTAGTGTCAAGCGTTTTCTGCCATGCGTTGTGTAATTCAACAAAGTTTGTAAATTGATATTTGTTTTTGAGTTCGTCGAATGTCAAATCAAAAAGTATTTCAATATGCGCCCGATGTGGATTTTCAATGACAATATCTTTTATCAAAGTAACCTTTTCAAGTACATCCTTGCTATCATCACGTTTGTGCAACCTACGATTAATAACTGATAGCGTAAGTGTTTTGCCATGTTTAAAAAGTATCATGGCAGGCATAGGGAACAAACGATTTATTTCACGAGTAATAATTGAAAGTTCTGTACGTGAATATTCATCAGCACTAAGTTCAATTGTAAAAAACAAATACGTTTCTATAACAGTGCGTTCAACCTGTTTGGTATCAAACAATGTAGCTTGTTTCAGCACTTCTTCTTTTGAAAGTTGAAAAAGCAAATCAACATATTTCCATTCGCTTGTTTTAGCTTTTGCTTCATCAAACTTTTTATCGGCAATGTAAGTGTCTTTAAATTCTGTATATGTTGGTTTATGCAAAGGTGCACGGCGTTCGGTAACATAACCCAAATTTTCAAAAAGTATTAAACTCTTTTCCGTCAGATTGCCTTTTGCAAATGATTGCAATGCCTCTTTTATGCTCAATTTTATTTGTTCTGCTGTCATAAAACTACTTTATAATTAACCATGTAACCAATTCAAAATTATTTGTTTCGTTAATCCGTTTCGATTTTGGAATTAACAATGCGCCTCTGTCATTACCTATGATTTTCTGGCTACTTCGTTTATTAAATACTCTGCTAATTTCGTCAATTGCCTTTGTTAAAAGTTCTGTGTATTGCTGCATGTCCTCGCCTTGATGAGTTTCGGTATTAAACAAATCACACAATTCTTCAAAAGGTTCAGATTTTCCGGAACACATTAAGCGATATATTTCAAGAATATGCTTTGCATTTGTATAGTTAAACCGTACTTGTCCATCATCACGAATGTAAACTAAAAAATAGGGTTGAAGTGGGTTTACTTCTTCGTTACCTTCGGTATCGCCCTTTTGTTTTAGGCAATACACAACACCAGGTTTAATTATTTCTTTTTCTGCTACCGAGAATTTCTCAACATCCAGAAAATGCGAATTAGAACCTGAAGGAGAAGGAACAACAGAATACAAGCCAAATGGAGCATCTTCAAGTTTTTTCCTGTTATTTTCCAAGAAATTTAACAGTTCTATTCTAAAATCATCTAATGTAAAATCGGTAAGCGATATACTCTCGTTCATATCTTCGAGGTCGAGTACTTCGTCTCTAAGTTTTTTAAGTTGTTTGTTACGGTACTTTAAATCATCTTCAATCAATTCTTCAATTTGGTCTGAAGCCAAAACATTATCATCGGCAGTTGCAGTAACATCAACCAATGCCATACGTGCTTCAACACGTTCCTTTAGATTAATATAATTATCAAGGTCTTTTGTAGGCCAAAAGTTTACCAACTGTATTTTATCGTTTTTACTTCCCAAACGGTCAATACGCCCGAACCTTTGAATTATACGAACAGGATTCCAATGTATATCATAATTAATTAAAAAATCACAATCTTGTAAGTTTTGCCCTTCACTAATACAATCGGAAGCGATTAATACATCAATTTCACCATCTTGAGGCATTGATTTCATTATGTTTCTGTGCTTGGCAATAGGTGAAAAGTTAGTGAGAATGTTGGAATACTCTGCTTTACCGAAACTTGTTTTGCTTTGCGAACCTACGACCAATGCAATGTTTAACTTCAAATCATTTTGCACCCAATTTTTTAATTCATCAAAAAGATAATTGGCAGTGTCGGCAAATGCAGTGAATACAATGATTTTATTATTGCCTTTATTTAGCGGTTTATTTATTTTATCCTGAATTAATTTTCTAAGGTCTTTAAGTTTTGCGTCTCTGTCAGGGGTTACAGCAACTGCATTATTATATAAATCTATTAATGCTTCTTTGTCTTTTTGCAAATCGGTTAACCAATCTGTCAGCTTCAAATCTGCCAAATCGAATTTCAATTTCTTTCCTACTTGCCACTGTTCCAAATCGTCTGCATTTTCTTCTAATTCGTCTTCCTCAGGTTCTAATGCTTCTAATACTTCTTCATGTGTTTTTTGTTTTGATTTTACAAACTCTTTGATTTTATTTTCAAGTTTTTCAATTTTCTGAATTGTTCTGTCCATTGAAATTTCAAATGATTCAATTGAGCTTTCTAAACGTTTCAGGAAATTTACTTTCATCATTCCGATAAGAAAATGCTCACGGTCGCTTTGCTTAAAGCCCGATACACCTGATGTTGCAGCCAATTCTTCATACTTCTTTTTCATATCCTCTTTGATATAAGCCGAAGGATTGAATACTGATAATTTGTATTGAAGTATTCTTTTGTTAAGTGCATCATAAGTAAAAAATCGGTCTTTCAAATCAATGTTCGGATATATTGAAATAGGCTTCAAACGTTCAGGAAATTTTCCGACTTCTTTTTCAGCGTTGTAAAAATTGATAATGTGTTTTCTGCTTCTTGCAATTGTAATTTCATCCAACAGTTTAAAAAACGAAGAATCTAATTTTTCAATTAATTGCTTAACTGTTCTGTTCGGATTTTTTTTGTTGTCAGCCCAATTTGTAAAGTTGGTTTGTGCATTCTTCATAGAAAGAGCAATATCTTTAATTCCTGTAGTTTCAAACATTGCATCATTTTTTCCTTCGGTGATAATTAAAATCTGATTTCTCAAATCACGTAGGTTATTGTTTACAGGTGTTGCTGAAAGCAACAATACTTTTGTTTTAACACCACTCTTAATAATTTTTTCCATTAAACACTTGGCTCGGTTCATTTTTACCTCACCACTTTCTTTCACTTTGTCCATCGGATTGCCACGGAAGTTGTGGCTTTCGTCAATTACTACTAAACCGTAATTGCCCCACTTCACTGTTTCAAGATTGATGTCACCTGAATAACCTCCTTCTCGTCCTAAATCAGTATGGCAAAGAATATCGTAACCAAATCTGTCGCCAATTAAAATATTTCGGTCATCATTCTGTTTGTATATGCTCCAGTTTTCTTTTAATTTTTTCGGACATAATACCAAACATCGTTCATTAAATAGTTCAAAGTATTTAATAACTGCAAGTGCTTCAAAAGTTTTTCCTAAACCAACACTGTCGGCAATAATACAACCGTTATGCTTTAATATTTTATTAATTGCACCTTTAACTCCATCCTTCTGAAATTCATAAAGCATAGCCCAAACTTCACTTTCAAAGAAACCAGTTTGGTTGGTAAGTAAACCGCCTTTCTGTTGTTCATTAAGAAAGTTTTCAAAAATATGAAATAGTGTTTTGAAGTATATAAATTCGGGTTCGTTCTCAACATAGAGTTGCTCAAGATATTTAAGCACTTGTGCTTTTACATCTTCAACAAGTCCGGTATTATCATCCCATAATTCTTGAAACCATGCTTTCAAATCCGCTCTGTCTCTGTCATTGTCAACAATAAGGTTTAATTCAATATTCGGGCTTCCACCAAGTCCAAGTCCATTTACAGTAAAATTTGAACTGCCAACAATTGCTTTCTCAACGCCGCTTTGTTGTGTAACATGATACATTTTCCCATGCAGGAAATTTGGTTTTACCATTGATTTGATTTCAACCTTCTGTTGAATCCATTCCGAACATTCCTTTGCTACTGATTTTTGTGTCAGTCTGCTTTCAATAGGAATTACAATTTTATCATCCTCAATTTTAAAATCACGCTTATTTATTTTGGTTGGGTCAAGCGATTTAATAAAAGTTGGTTCTCCAAATAAAAATTTTAATTTATTTATTGTGTCTAACTGTCCTTTCAAATGGCTGTATGCGTATATTGTAAAGTAAGCCGAAACAATTGATAAATCAGATTCCGATTTTATATTGTTAACAAGGAACTGTCCTACAGTTCCTCTGTTTTTATTGTCCCTTATGGATGAAAGATTTATACTCATTTATTCAAATTAATTTAAAAAGCTAAAATAGTCAAATTATACTGGTTATTGTTCTTTTGTGCGTCAGAAAGATTGCACTCTTTGACAAAGCTTTGGTTGCAGCGTGGGCTTGTGGGGCTTTGGCAATGTGTGCAATGTGGGTCGGCATTTCAAAATTTTTGTGTGGTGGGTAAAAATTAAAACACTTTTGGGTCGGCAATGAGTGTCGGGTTATTTGTCTGTCAGTTTCTTTTGTCATATCAAGTTTAATCATTCATTTTCATTGTCAATTTGCAATGTCGTTGTCTTTTTACCGCTTGTTGCTAACTTATTTATTACCGCAAGTCCATTTGTAAACGCTTGTAAGCATTTATAAATATTTGTAAACATCTTTTCATTTTCCTGCTGTATTATATTTTCTACAAAGATACAATAATATTGTTTTCAAAAAAAAAACTTCCGAAGATTAATTTTCATACCCTTACATTTTGATCATTTATAACCCCAAAAAAGACTAGTGACATCCAACATCAATATCTCCTAAGTCGGATTGAATATTTCTTAAGTCGGATTGAATATTTCCTAGGTCGGATTGAATATCTCATAAGTCGGATTCAATATTTCATAAGTCGGATTGAATATTTCATAAGTCGGATTCAATATTTCTTAAGTCGGATTGAATATCTCTTAAGTCGGATTCAATATCTCTTAAGTCGGATTGAATATTTCTTAAGTCGGATTCAATATTTCATAAGTCGGATTCAATATTTCTTAAGTCGGATTGAATATTTCATAAGTCGGATTCAATATTTCTTAAGTCGGGACCATGATGGATGTCTTCGGTATGGCTTAGGTTGTTTATGGTGGCTATTAACTTTATAATGAGTTGTTTCTTTATTAAACGAAACGGTTCTCTTCCTTATAAAAATTAATGTATTGGCTACATAAATGTAACCCTACCCTTGGGTTACATCAAATATTTATGGAATTTGAAACTATCCAATCCGTTGGGTCATCATTTCCCACATTATATCTTGCCCGAACAATAATTGCTTTTAATGGTGTCAAATTTTTGATGTCACGGATGCAAACTGCTGTTGAATTGCTTCTAAACCAAGTGACACCATTGTCGTAGCTATATTCCCAATCAATAGCATATTTTTTAGTGATTTTAAGAGCTTTAACCTGAGCAATAATCGTTTGTGCAAAATTTGGTTTTTGTTTGATGCTTATATCGGGAGATGCACCGCGAACTTTTGATGCTGCAATATCAAAACCATTTCGAATTATAAATGCTGCAGCTTCTTCATAATTAGTGATGTTGTTGGCTTTCATCTGCACCTGCATCATATCGCCAACATGATCGTTGAAGCATACCTCCCAAGCAAGATTGCGGTTGAGGGTGTCGTCGGGCGTGCCGTAAGCTACTAAATTTTGCATGTCACGCAATGTCTCTACATTCGTTGTTTGTCCCGCAAGGATTGTTACAGTAACAACGTTATCGCCACTGCTTCCAAGTTTGGCAATAATTATGTCTAAAATAATAAGAGCGTCGCCAACATGAGAAGGCTCTTTCGAAATCATTAATTTCGCAATAGGTTTGTATTTAATATCCATAAGAAAAAAGTTTTAATTTTCGCAAAGGTAAAACTATTTTTTTATATGGAAATAATTTTAGAAAAAAAAAGTTTTGAACAATCGGGTGTGAATAAAAATGAAGAATAGGGGTGGCTTTCTTAGTGGTTCTAAGTGGTCTATGTGTCTCCGTGGTTTTTGGCTGTTACACAGAGATTCACAGAGAAAAAAGAGATGCACAGAGGTAAATGGTATATTGTTTTATTGTTGAATTGTTTTTTTCTTAGTGTTTCTAAGTGCTCTTTGTCCTGTCCCGTACTGGAAGTCGGGAGTCTCTGTGGTTTTTGGCTGTTACACAGAGATACACAGAGAAATAAGAGATGCACAGAGGTAAATGCTATATTGTTCTATTGTTAAATTGTTTTTTTCTTAGTGTTTCTAAGTGCTCTTTATCCTGTCCCGTACTGGAAGTCGGGAGTCTCCGTGGTTTTGGCTGTTACACAGAGATACACAGAGAAAAAAGAGATGCACAGAGGTAAATGCTATATTGTTCTATTGTTAAATTGTTTTTTTCTTAGTGTTTCTAAGTGCTCTTT
>CAINEZ010000412.1 GCA_903847905.1 uncultured Bacteroidota bacterium | reverse complement strand
AGAGCAGAAAGAATTAATGGCTCAATTCAAGAGCTGAAAACAATTGGAAGAGGTTATAGAAACACTGCAAATTTTAGAATAGCAATTCTGTTTTTTCTTGGGTACTTGAATATGCTTCCACAAAATTCCCAGTAGAACCAAGAAGTTAAATATGCTTCTTATGCGAAAAAGTTTTGTGTATTGCTTATTGAAGATGCCGAGCCTTTGCTCGCAGCGCGGCAATACGAAGGCAGGGTGCAGGGCGTTTCAAACCTTCTCAACTTGACCGATGGTTTACTGAACGATATGCTCAAAGTACAAATTATATGCACTTTCAATGTAAAGTTAAGAGAACTTGACAAAGCGCTCCTTCGCCCCGGACGCCTATTAGCTCGCAAAGAATTCAGGAAGCTTTCGGCTATTGATGCAAATGTATTAGCTGACAAATTGAAAGTAAAACACCATTTCATGAAGCCTGTAACCATAGCCGAAGTTTTTGCCAAAAGAAAAAACAAAGCGTCCTTAACTCATGGAATTGATGAAGAAGAAGAATGAAAGCATTTAAAAGTTTATGAAAGATTCAATAAAAGATATTCATCCTGATTTGAAAGCTGAAGAACTATCAGGACCCGTAAAAGAGATGAAAAGAACCTGCTACAAAGCCATCAAGAAAGACTATGATGTAGTGCCAGGGGAACAGATTTTTAGTCTAGATAACCGAAGCAACAATACAATTCGTTTTAATGAAAAAGGCGGTATAACAGAGAAATGGATCTATAGTAATAATGGTAGCATTTGGAAAACCTTATACAATGAAAATAGCAAGGAAACGGATGGATTTCAGTGTATGCCGGATGGTTCCATTAGGTATAAAAGCAAAAAAACTTACAATGAAAAACATCAGCTTATAGAATCAATTTCCACAGATTCTGATTGCAATTTGAAATCCAGGAATGTATATGAATATGATAATGGCTTGGTAAGCAACTATAAAACTTATAATTCCAAAGGAATGCTTGAAAATACGGTTACTAACAAGTTTGATATAAACGGACACTGTACGGAAACAAAAAATGTAAAAGCCGATGGAAGCATTCAGTGGTGGAATCTTTACAAGTTTAATAATTTAGGTCATCAATGTGGAACAACTGAATTAAACCCTGACGGTAGCATTAAGTCAGCCCGTACATACGATAACAGGTATGATGAGAATGGTAATCCTGATAATTCATACTGGAGAAATAAGAAATCAAAAAAACATAGCAACACTTTAGAATACGACAATAATAAAAACTGGATAGTACAAATTGAATATTACAATAAAGCTCCCACCTTTATTCACTTGAGGGAAATAACCTATTACGGCGACCAAACAGATGATAATAGCATAGCATATATTCGCGGATTGATTGAATCAATTGAACCGAAAAAAGTGAAAGAAATAAAGAAAAAAGAAAAAAAACATAATACTAAAAAAATGAAAGAGTCAGAAAACAATATCGAAGAAAACGAAGATTACCAGGAATCAGAAAGCTTCACAGAAGAACAATTAAAATGGATTACCGAAGCCAGCAAGGTGGATGAAATTTCCTTAATGCGCTATTATGTTTTGCAGAATAAGACCCTACCTTCTGTTCTTACTTACGGCACTTCGGGCATTGAAGCGATTGCCCTGATGGAGGAGGTGAAAGCAAACTTAGATGCCAAGGTAATTCATTCCTGCCATATTAATAACGGGAATGGAGAAACAATGCAACGTTACACCCTGAGTTTTCCAAATAAGGGATACCTTTTACAGGCAACCCAAATTCAACCAAGGAGTGAAGATGACTTTGTGGTTCCACTTTTTATGATGGAATATCAGGATAGGTTTGATGGTTACGTTTATACCAGCAGTTTCATTTTGCTGCGTCCCGGTGATGACTCTGATCTGCGCGATGAGGACTTCGAAGCCGAATTAGAGGAATACATGGATAAATGTACGCTTGATAAAGCGCCTGAACTTCCCGAAATATATACGATTGAAGCCTCGGGTGGCGGTACTTTCAGTTTAGAATCACATGCGGTGAACGATAATTTTATTATCAAAAATCTCGACACTCATTATGGCTATGGATTTGAAAAGTTCCATAACGACCTCATGGGACGGTTTAAAACGGAAACCAAAGGGCTCATTCTGTTTCATGGCGAACCCGGCACAGGCAAAACGTATTATATCCGCCATTTATTACGGAAAATGGCATCCAACGAAAAGGTAGTTATTTACATGCCGCCCAACATGGTTGACTATTTGATAGAACCCGCTTTTCTCACTTTTCTATCAAGGGAAATTACCAACTTTTCCTCCCAGGGATATTTTTGTGCTTTGTTGATTGAAGATGCAGAGCCTCTGCTGGCAGCAAGGCAGGAAGGAAGAATACAAGGCGTGTCGAACTTGCTCAACATGACCGACGGCTTGCTGAACGATATGCTGAACCTACAAATTATTTGCACCTTCAATGTGAACTTGAAAGAATTGGATAAAGCGCTGCTCCGACCCGGACGTCTTATTGCAAGAAAGGAATTCAAAGCGATGCCTGCCCTTGATGCAAACATTTTAGCTCAGCAATTGGGCATAAAAAATCATTTCACAAAGCCTACGACCATTGCAGAGGTTTTTGCCATGCTTGAAAACAAAACAACCCTTATTCATGGAATCTGGGAATCGGAAGATGAAATGTAGAAAGATTTTCACTTGTTATAAAGTAACCCAATGGAAAATATTTTTGATCGCGCTTCCAATCTAACCGCTCTATCACTCAAAGGTCCCGTTATGCACCTTGAGCAAAACTATTACGCTGCTCATTTTAAATCTGGCAAGATTGTGCAGGGCAAGCTACAGGATAAGATTTCCGAAAAGAATAACTTCATCATAAGCTTCAATGAAAAAGGATTAGTTGTCGAAACAAATAACTCTGATAAGGGTGAATTAATAGATTCTAAGGACAGCTTGTATAATGTTGATGAGGGTTTTGATTGTGTGGAATATGAACATGATGAATATGAAAACTGGCTAACAATGGTTGAATACCGTGAGAAAATACCAGTTTATATGTGCATCAGGACCATCAGCTATTTTGGTATAAAAGCAAAAAACCCACCAACACAACCTTTATCAAAGTCGTTTCCATATACTTTAGAAAACAAAATTGAAAAGAAACCCAATTTTCATAATGAAAAAATCTTAGATGTTTTGCAGGTTCCTCTATTTCCTGACGATGCGCAATTCACAGAAGCGCAATCTGAATGGCTTGAAAAAACGAATGATGCTAGTTTCTATGCCCAGCGTTATTTTATGTTACGCCATAAAAAATTGCCATTTACCGTTACATATAAAGAGCGAGAATTTGAAGTAATGGCACTTCTTTGCGAGCTTATAACCCATTTGGGGGCACAGATCATTTTCAGCACTGAAAGGTCTGCCGCAGAAAATGAATACATAGAAATGGTTAATTATGTACTTCGTTTTCCAGATTTAGGTTGCCTATTAGCAGTTGGAGGAATTAACCCAAGGAATAAGGATAATTTCCTCGTACCCAGTTTTGTTTCCTATTACTACGATGATGACAAAAATCCTCCACTGTGCACCGGAACTCTTACACTTTTTCGTCCGGACGATGATAATCGCTCTTACGAATTAGAAGAAAAAATCAACGCCTATATTGATTTGTGTGAATTGGAGAAAAAGCCCGGGGAGCCTGAAATCTATTTGATAGAAGTGAGCGATAAAGGCTATACACTGAAGCCTCATGTTGTAAACGATAATTCTATTATAAAAAACCTGGATCTGCATTATGGTTATGGATTTGAGCAATTTCACAATGAACTCATCAGGCGATTTCAAACAGAAACAAAAGGATTGATACTCTTTCACGGCAAACCCGGCACCGGGAAAACCTACTACATACGCCATCTTCTCAATAGCATGCAGGCAAATAAAAAAATTGTTATCTATATGCCTCCAAACATGGTTGACAACTTGGTAAATCCTGGCTTTCTTACTTTTCTTAGAAAAGAGATTGCTCGGTATTCTGCTAATGGTTATTTTTGTGTTCTGCTCATTGAAGATGCGGAACCTTTGTTAGCTCAACGGGTTTCGGATGTGCGCATTCAGGGAATCTCCAACCTCCTCAACATGACCGATGGTTTGCTCAACGACATCCTAAACCTGCAAATTATTTGCACTTTCAATGTTGACCTCAAAATGTTGGACAAGGCTCTACTTCGTCCAGGTCGTTTGCTTGCCCGAAAAGAGTTCGGTCCCATGCCCGCTCTCGATGCAAATATTCTTGCCGGGCAACTCGGAATAAAACACCATTTCACTAAACCAACTACCATTGCCAGGGTTTATTCATTTTTAAAAAACAAAGGAACCCTCCGTCACGGTGTTGCTGAACAGGAAGAGGAAAGCTAATTAAGAATTAAGACTTGTTTTGTTGACTATAAGGAAAACTGTGGAATTGGAAAAAATTATGGACGAAATCAGCACATCGAAATAATTGATTTTTTTTATTTCAAAATTGTCCAAGCATTTATTCCAAAAAATAAATAGTTTAATTCGTATAATAATGGAGGTAATGGAAGAAAAATACAGATGAATCTATATTTTTTTGCCAACTTTTTCCTTTGAAAATAATTTTTCCTGAAAAAAAGAAAAAATAAAATTCGGCAAATTTGTTTAAACCATGTTTAAACCGTAAAATAAAAAAGCACTTACGATATTACGCAAGTGCTTGATTTTGTTGGTGGGAGTTACTGGATTCGAACCAGTGACCCCCTGCTTGTAAGGCAGGTGCTCTGAACCAGCTGAGCTAAACTCCCAAGTGGTAAAATTTGGTGGTGCAAAGGTACACATATTTTCAATAAAAAAAACTTTTTTTACTTTTCTTTTTTAAAAAATGACTATATTTGCCTTTTTTTTCAACATTTATAACTCCGAAAAGCCGTGTGAATGAAAGCAAATAGTACAAAATCTGTCAGTTATATTATAATTTCTTTTTTATTTATTTTCT
>CAINEZ010000411.1 GCA_903847905.1 uncultured Bacteroidota bacterium | reverse complement strand
TCCTTCGGAACCTTTTTATACAAAAGTTCCAAATGATGGAGATGTAATTTGCATTCAAAAACCTGTTAATGTAGTATCGTCGGTAAGTACAAGTAATGGTTTAGGTGGGGTTTTCACTACATCTTATAAATACGAAGGACTAAAAGTACATACTAAAGGTTTGGGTTTATTAGGGTTTTCAAAATTTACACAATCCAACTTAAATAATTCAATAATCTTACAGTACACATACAATAATATGCTTAGTCTTGCAACACCATATTGCAATATATATTTGTCTAAAAAAATTACAACAACGTCAGGGAGTACCCCCGTTACAGTTAGCACAGAAACATATACAAATGGACAAGAAACATTTTATGCAGGAGGGAAAAGACTATTTACTTATACAAAAGCGTTGGAAATACAAAATTCTGTTACTGGTTTGCATACAATTACTAATTATTCTTACGAGCTCAACTCTTATGTTCCTGCTGGAAATTTATCAAGTAGTATTACTAAATACATGTATGGTTCCACGGAAATTGCAAGAAAAATCGAAAGCTATAGCGGTTATACTCATGCAGGAAGTTGGCTCGATAGTTATGGTCCTGGCGAACAATGGTGTAATAATAAGTACACAAATAAGACTATAACTGATGTAAGGTATAATCCAAGCGGGACTTCAACTATTTCGAGAAGTTATACATATTCGTGGGATGCAAACACCGGTTTTTTAAATTCAGTAACTGATGATCTAGGTGTAACAACCACTTATACGCCTGATCCTGATTTTGGTGTTGTGACCCAAGTTCAGGTAACGGCATCAGACATAGTTGATCCCAGAACAACTACATATGATTATGATAGTAAAAAACGATTTATAACTACAAAAACAATTTTGAATCCTGTAAGTAATATTAATATTGTTAATAAAACACAGTATGATTCTAAATTTGGAAATGTAATATGGAGCAAGGATGAAAATGGTTTGATTACTACCAATACCTACGATGGTTTTGGCAAAATAAAAGAAACTACTTTACCAACCGGGAAAAAAATAAAGACTACAATAAATTGGGCTAACGTGGCAACAGATCCTGCAAATTCATTATATTATACAAAATCAGAAAGTGGTGGAAATCCTTGGGTAATGGAATATAAAGATGTACTGGGACGTACTGTTCGTGAGAAAACCATAGGATTTAAAACAGCAGGAACAGGATCGGGTCCATGCACTACTCAGGAAATATATAATGACAATATATATAATACTAAGGGGCAACTTGTGGAAAAGCATTTCTTAGACCCTGCTGGTACAGATGTAAAAACCATATACAGTTATAATGATCCCGATGGTTATGATCGTTTAATGAGTATTACTCCTGACTCTCCTCTTCCTACAATAACTTATGCTTATACAACACCTACAACAGGCGGAATAAGCGTAACCGAAACAAACGTTACTCCGAATCAATCTAAAACCACAACAACTGACCCGACTGGTTTAGTTTCTTCTGTTGTAGATATTGGTGGTACTATTTCATATACATATAACGGGTTAGGGCAGCCTTTAACAATTAACAACAGCAATGGTTCGCCAACAACTATTACTTATGATAATTTTGGAAGGCAGATGTCTTTAACCGACCCAAATGCAGGGACAACAAGTTATACATATTATAAAAATGGCGAATTGCACACGCAAACTGATGCCGAGGGTAATGTTTATACAATGACTTACGATGCGCTCGGACGAGTAGCAACCAAATCATGTCCGACCGATGGAACCTATAACCACTTCTACGATACCGAAACAAAAGGTGTTGGTAAAATTGCCTCGATAACAGGTCCAAATAGTATGTCGCAATCATACAAATACGATGCGCTCGGCAGAAATTATCAATTCACTGAAGCAATTTCAGGAACTAATTTTACTACAAATTATGCGTTTGACGATTATGGAAATATAACTAAAATAACATATCCCGATCCCAGTGGTTCCGGCAACCGTTATAGCGTTACCAATGTTTACGATGATAATTTAGGTGTTCTTAAAGAAGTTAAACAAACATCAGATAATACTTCTATCTGGAAACTGGATGTAATGGATTATATGCAGCATATTTCTCAATATCATACGGCTAATAATAGCATTATTACGAATAAATCATTTGACCCTATTAGCGGTAACCTTAATCACATACAAACCGGCTCTATTTTCGATTACACGTTTTCTTTTGATCCGAAAACAGGAAACCTGACGACACGAAGCGGTAATAATATTAATACACCTGCGCTTAGCGAAACTTTTACTTATGATATTTTGAATAGGCTAAAAACATCAACAACGGGCTTAACTACAAACTACTTTGATAATGGAAATATTAAAAACAAGTCGGATGTAAGCACAAGCTATTATCAATACGATCCATCACACCCCAATGCTGTTGGAACAATTACAAATAGCGTTGGAAATATCAGCAGTTTAAAACAAATTACAGATTACAATGCATTTAATAAAATATCGCAAATTACCGAAGATGCTACAACAAATAAATTAATATTTACTTATGGTGTTGATCAGCAGCGAAAAATGATGCAGACATATATAAACAATAATTTAACGGCAACAAAATATTATACTACAGGTTTTGAACGCGAAATAGCGGGCAGCAATACTACCGATTGGAATTACATTGCGGGTGGCGATGGTTTGGCTGCAATATACCGTATAGTAAATGGAACAGGTACGCTTTATTGGGTAGCAAAAGATCACCTTGGCTCAATAATGGGGCTATACGACCAAAGCGGAAATATAGTTATTGATAATGGAAATCTACAAGAGTACAGTTACGATGCATGGGGACGCCGCCGAAATCCAACCAACTGGAGCTACAGCATTACACTACCCACATTAATTTCCCGCGGTTATACAGGACACGAACATTTAGACCAATTTGGAATAATAAACATGAACGGCAGACTTTACGACCCGATACTTGGGCGTATGTTTAGCCCTGATAATTTTGTGCAGGATGCAACAGGTACACAAACTTTTAACAGGTACTCGTATTGCAATAATAACCCGCTAAAATATACTGATCCTACTGGGGATTTCTTTTGGATGCCTGTTATTATTGGCGCTATAATGGGAGGTTATTCCGGTTGGCAAATTGGCAAAGCGCATGGAGCAACAGGGTTGAGTATGGCTGGTTATATTGGTTGTGGTGCGTTTATTGGGGGAATTACATCTTATGCTGGATCCGCTATATCAACTAGCTTAGGAGCAGCATGGCAGGGCGCTTATGGAGGGCTTTATGCAAATATGACAGGAGCGGCAGTATCAGGAGGCTTGAACAACATTGGTATGAGTGCACTTGCGGGACAAGGAATAACAGCTAAAAGTTTGATTGGTAGCGGTATTTCAGGTATTGCTGGCAGCTTTGTGGGCATGAAAACTGGAGGAATAGGTGGCTCTATTTTGGGAGGAGCAACCGCAGGAGGAGTAGGGGCAGCTTTTAATGGTGGTAACAACAATGATATTATTAATGCGGCAATAACCGGTGGCGCTATGTCTGGCGCAAGTTATTCTTTGCAATCTTATGTGGGTTGGCAAACAAGCGATAGAAGATTTTCTTTCGGGCAATATCTTGCGGCAAACAAAGCAATGCAATTATCTTTTTCACATAATAGAGAATATGGGTTTTGGTTGACAAAAGATGGCAGCGGAAAATCAGGTGTGGATTGGTGGAAACCTGGTTCGGTTGGTAAATCTCAAATATTTCCTTCAGAAATACCTGATAACGTTGAAATTACTGGTAGTTTTCATACTCATTATAACATTGGAGGAGGTTACGGAGCCCTCACAACTTATGGAAACTTTGAAGGTGATATTACCAATAATTTTTTATCAAGTTTCCATGAGCCAATTATGTATGTTGGTGCCAGAGATTATAGTTTTATTAATTACTATCCATCTACTTTTTTTGGGTTGTTTAATTCTAATTTTTTAGGTTACCCTTATTATTTACATTATTTCGGGTTTCATTATTAATTGATGATATATGAAAAAAATAATGTTATTATTAGTTTTATTACTATTAGTTGGTTGCACCAACCTCATTAATAATTATTTTAATAAAAGAGATGAAAAATATTTAGTTAGTATTAATGAAACAATTCATGTAAATAATTGTGATTGCAATAAAGCTAAAAGTGTTGCTGATTCTTTATTTGAAAATCATTTTAAATTTAATATTAAAGAATATGATGAAATATTTTCAAATAATGACACATGTTATATTTTTGAATTACATAGTAAACAAATAAAATCATACATTTATTCTGAACCAAAAGTTAAAGGAGAAGTCTATGGCGGTGGCGGAAAATTAACAATTTCAAAAAAGACTTGCAAAGTATTAAAAATTCTTCTTTATCAATAGAATAAACCATAAGTTTACGTACGTTACAATACTTGCAAAATGAATAATAAAAATTGCAAAAATTCAATTATGAAAAAGTTACTTATTGCAATAATTTTCTTTTTTTCAGTTAGCTGTTATTCACAAACAGTATATTTTAATGGAGGGATTTCTCATTCCAAATTAGATTTTACATATAAGGCTTCTTATTATCCTTATGATGAGGAAAAACAATACAAAGATGCGCTTATTGGCAGCTCATTCTTTATTGGCGAAGAATATTTAAAACATAAGATCTTTTCTTTAAGTACTGAAATTGGAATTTACAGGGCAGGCGGAGAATACAGCAGTGAAGAGTTGAATAAACAATTGATGTTTGATTTTTTACCTCCGGTTCTTAAGTTTGAATATTTCTCGATAAACACCTGTGTTAATTTTAGCACTTTAGATGAAAAATTAAAATTACAATTTCAAGTTGGACCCAAATTGGATTTTATAATTAAGAAAAACGATTCCTTTTTCTCTGATAAAGGCTTATACAGAAATAATGTTTTTGGTTTTATTGCAGGTTTAGGCATTTATTATAAATTTAATAAAATTCAATTAGGCATTAACGGGAAATATATAATAGGAAAACAGAAAATATCACAATGGAGTCCGCCATATTACCAAAGTCCTATTCTTTGTGGAATAAAGTCTTTTCATAGTACATATTTTTAAAATTTATCAGTTGGTTATATTTTAAAATAAGTAATGTGTGTGTATTAATTTATAGTTATTAGTTTTTTGTTATAGTTTCCCTGTAAGAATTATGTACCGCCGGTCCGATAATGCCGAAGAAGCAAAACCAACAACTATCTAAACTATAACTATAGACTAAAAAACTATTAACCAAAAAAAAAGTAATTTATTTTATTACTAGCATCTGATTTACAATAATATTAAATAAAATGA
>CAINEZ010000410.1 GCA_903847905.1 uncultured Bacteroidota bacterium | reverse complement strand
CAATTGTATTTATTTTTTAGTCTAATAAAAAAATAAATTATGCCGATGCTATCCCGACCTACGGTACGGGACAGGCTATGAAAATAGTTCAATAAGACGAAGTCGCAATTGGGCTATATTGAATGTGCTATCGGTATTATAATATAAATCCAGATAACGCAGTTATAATTTTTTTTGAAGTAATATTTTTTCCTTCAATAATTATTTTTGATCGGAGATAAAACTTTTCCCGTTTTTGCATAAGATTTTCAATGTGCAGTATAAAATCTTTTGTTTTGTCAAAACTTAATAATAGAGGACGTTTTTCAACATTCATTTTCAATCTTGAAGCAAGAATACCCACATTAAACTTTATATAAACAGAAACTCCATGTAAGTTTATTAGTTCCATATTATTATAAAAGCATGGGGTTCCGCCACCAGTTGCAATAACAATATTTTCATTAGAAAAAGTTTCAATTAAACAATCGCGTTCAATTTTACGAAATGCCTCCTCCCCCTCATCTTTAAAAATCTCATAGATTTTTTTACCTGATTTTTTTTCTATAAAATCATCAATATCTATAAATGAATAATTAAGTTTATGAGCAATTTCTTTACCCATCGAAGATTTTCCGCTGCCCATGAAACCTATAAGGAAAATACGCATAAACTTAATTGTTAAATCAATTGTTCATAATATTTTTTTCTCTTGCTGATTCGGAAGTTATAAAAATAACATATAAATTCCACATCAATAATTTTTGTCATCCGCCGAAAGTATCTTATTCTCTATCATCAACCGAGTTCGTGATAATAGTATAACACACTCAAATCTTATTTTAAAATAAATTTCACTAAAATTTTATTTGTGTGTGTTTGCAAAAATATAAACAAATCAGTTGAAATGAATTTTTTTCTATATTTGTTGCACTTCGAATTATATAACTAAAACAAATATTATGAAAAAATTTATCATTATTTTATTATGTGCTTGCTCAACTATTTCATTTGCACAAAATAATACCGGCAAACTGGAGCAGGCAGCAAGCAATAACTGTAATATGCGCTGGTTTAGCATGGATTCAGTATCCACGGGGGCTATCTGCCGGACTGATTCTACAGGGCTTTATCAGGCTGTAGGATGGGAAATAAACAACCCGAGAGTATCTTTATACGGTAATAACGATAGTATTCCACTCTGGGAATACAATACTCCGGTAAATTCAATGTCTATGTCAAAAAATGGAAAAATTGTTGCCCTGGGTTCGGTAAACGATATTTATATTCTTAATAAATACACCGGAGAAGTTATTAGCGATTTTAATTTGGGTGTACTTACTTCATCAAACTGTGGAGCGATTGATATTACCCCCGGAGGCAATTTTATCGTAGCGTCTGCTGATGCAGGCGATTCGAGTTGGGTGTTTGGATTTCAAAAAAATTCAACGACAGAAACATGGAAGTACAAAATTATCAGGCATCCTTTAGCTATGAAGATATCAGGCAACGATTCTGTTGTTGTAGTTAACACATATAATAATTTTTATGTGTTCGAAACCTTTACTGGTACACTTCGTTTCAGCGGCACAATAGCAGGCTGCGAAAATCCTATGGGAATAAGCGGTAATGGTGATGTGCTTGCGGTAATTGATTACGATGGCTGGCTTAAAGTGTATAAATGGAATGGCACAACATACATTTTATTATGGAAACGAATGGAACCGGGTACGGATTACTTTAACTGGATGTCTGCAGTTGATGTTTCTTATGACGGAAGCCTTATTGCAGGAGGAACTTTGAATTTTCCCACATCTACAACAGATGACGGTAAGGTAATGCTGTTTAAAACTGATTCGGGTTCAACTCCTGTATGGACTTACCCTGATCTTAAGGATAAAGTAGTTTCTGTTTCATTCTCAAAAAACGGGAAGATATTATCAGCCGCTTCATGGGGCGATATAGATAACACAAGAAGTGACCTGGTTATTTTTAATACTCAATCGAATATTCCAATTTACGAGCTTAATTCACCGGGATCATTTTTTTGGTGTGAGACATCTTCTGACGGTACAACGGTAATAGCCAGCGGAAAATCTATCTGGGCACAATCATTCGGACTGGGAGGCGAACTTTATAATATAGCAGTTGATACCTCAGGTAACGCAGCAATAAATGAATTACACGGGTATTCAGGTAAAAATATTATTCTGTCTGTTCAAAATTATCCAAATCCTTTTAACTCAGAAACATTTATTGAGTTCCAGCTTGCAACAAAAAGTTCTGTTACGGTTGACATTTATAACATGACCGGAAATAAAATTGGCACGCTGCTAAATAAGGAAATCAATACCGGTAAATATTCATTTGAATTTAATACCGGCTATCTTGCTGACGGTGTTTATTATTGCAGGATAACAGCAAATAATGAAATCAAAATATTAAAATTAATTAAAATCACAAAATAGGTTGGGGATATAAAAATAAAAACAATATTAGTGTTATGTTAACGCCTTGCGCTATTGAAACTCTAACTAATTAATGATCGAGTGTCATATTGAGTATGTCAGGCTGAGTATGTCAGGCTGAGTATGTCAGGCTGAGTATGTCAGGCTGAGTTTATCGAAGCCTCATCGAAGCCTCATCAAAGCCTTATTGAAGCAATAACTTTATTATAACACTAACATCACATTAGTATAAAACTTAAACTCGAATTGGATATTAAAATATGATTTTCAAATAAAATTTATTTTCCTTTTTTATTTATAAATCCAAATCTATTTATTGTTTTTTTACGGTTGCGCCTGAAAACACCCTCGTTCACTGACTTTACATCCTCGATAGTGTAAAATGCATGCGGGTTAAAATGATTTATAACTGAAACAAAATGCTGAACGTTCTCTCGCTTGATCACCGAAAAAATTATTTTCACTTTTTGTTGAGCGCCTTCTGCATCCACAACTGTTAATCCGAAGTTCTGAGAGTGCAATTCGTTGATAAGATCAGTAGTATCTGATTTGGGGATAACACGAATAATTACATTTCCAATTGATAATTTTTCTTCGAGATACATACCTATGTAATTTCCCATAGCAAACCCTCCGCCATAAGCAACATAGCAAATAATGTTATCCAGGTGCTTCATTATTTGGCTAACAGCAAGCAGCCAGATGATCACTTCAAAAAATCCCAGCAGGGGTGCTATATGCTTGATCCCTTTTGAAACATAAATTAACCGCAAAGTTCCAATGCTTACATCGCAGATACGCGCAACAAAGATAAGCGCCGGCAGTATTATCCAAACAAAAATGTCGGAATTAAGAAATTCAATATTTTCCATAAAATTATTATTTTGCGTAGTGTTGAAAAAATTTGGTCATAGGTTTATAGTCAATGGGGAAGCCCAAATTACTATTACCTTATGACTAAACCTACCGCCAAAAATCTACAACTCAAAACCTATTTTATTCTAAACTTCCGACTGCTTTTTCAACTTCGGTTAATATCTCGCACGATTTCACAAGTTCTTTCATAGCATTATGATCTGTGAATAGAGGGCGGTCAATATCTAGATATTTTACATGTTTCCTTATTGTTTCACGGGCTTTTTGTGTCCCCTTGCCATATTTATAAGGGGTTTCAAATTTTTCCCTAAGGTCAAGAGCTTGGGTAGCAGCCATAAATTCAATTCCAAGAATACCATAAGCGTTATCTATAATCTGGAAATTCTTTAGTGCAGTATTCATACCCATTGATACAAAATCTTCCTGGTCGGCTGCGGCAGGAATAGACTGAATAGATGCCGGCATAGAGAGTATCCTTTGTTCAACAATCTGCATATCGGCAGTATATTGGCTGAGCATTAAACCTGAAAACATACCTGCGCCTTTTGTTAGAAATGGTGGTAATCCAACACTCAAAGCAGGATTATTAAGACGATTCATACGACGTTCAGAGAGTACGGAAACCATTGTAACAACAGCACCAACCATATCCATAGGAACGGAAACAGGAGAGCCTTGGAAATTAGCACCGGAGAGCTGTATATTTTGATCGGGGAAGAAAATAGGATTATCACCTACACCGTTCATTTCTATTTCAACCTGAGTACGGGCATATTTTACCTGATCATGAGCAGAGCCTATCACTGCAGGTGTTGAACGCATAGAATAAGCATCCTGAACTTTCACTTTTAGTTTGTTTTCGGCAAGGTCGCCGTCCTGGCAAATTTTATTTATTGCTTTTGCACTTCTTATCCCGCCTGGAAATCCGCGTGCTTCCAATAATCTAAGGTCGTAAGGTTTAAGGTTCGCTTTCAATCCTTCAAGTGACATAGCGCATGCAATTTCTGCCTGCTTGAGCCAGTTATTGGTATCAAATATCATAAGGGCGCTCATTCCTGTCAAAAAATTGGAACCATTTATTGCGGCAAGTCCATCGCGCGCCATTAACCCCGGCACTTTTATTCCTGCTTTTTCAAAAGCGATTTTTGTTTGTACCCATTCGCCTTTATAAAATACTTTATTCTCACCCATCATACACAATGCTATCTGCGACATAGGAGCAAGGTCGCCGCATGCGCCAACAGAACCTTTTTCACATACGTATGGAGTAATTCCATAATTAAGCATATCTACTAAAGTCTGGGTTATTTCAACGCGACAACCGGAGTTACCATGTGCATGAACATTTGCACGTAAAAGCATTGCTGCTCTTACATGATCCACAGGCGAAGCATTACCTATACCGGCAGAATGATTGTAAACAAGGTATTTCTGAAAATCCTTTACCTGATCATCATTTAAAACTATTTCGGAAAACTCGCCGATACCTGTATTAACACCGTACATTATCTCTTTTGCAAGTATTTTCTTTTCGAGCATAGCTCTGCACTTGTTTATTCTTTCAACTGCATCTTTGTGCAATTCTACTTTTTCGCCATGACGGGCTACTTTAACAAGATCTTCAATGGTAAGTCCACTGCCTTTTATTACTACTGTCATATCTATAGATATTTAAAGTGAAACAATAATTAAAATAAATTTATGATTTTAAAGAAAGGGTAAAATAAATCTTTACCCAGTGGGAAAAGGATATTATATTATTAAAGACAGGCGCGGGTAATTTTTATTTTATATTTAAGGTTCCAGCTGTTCATATATTCAGCTAAATTATAAAATTAGTTATTTCATGCAAATTAATTTTCCGTTGCTCACCGGAACTCATATCTTTTAATGTAATTTTTCCGGTATTCATTTCATCTGTGCCAATAATTGCGACAAAAGGAATATTGTTCGCATTTGCATAGTCCAATTGTTTTTTTAGTTTAGCAGCGTTTGGATACAGTTCAGTGTTTATGCCATTCTTTCTTGTTTCTGCAACCAGAGGCAAACAATATTTTTCTTCAGCCGGACCAAAATTTACGAAAAGTAATCGGGTTGTAGCGCCAGCATTTTCGGGAAAAAGTTTTAACTCGCTCAGCGTATCAAAAATCCTGTCGGCGCCAAAAGATATTCCAACACCTGAAACATTTGGTAATCCGAAAATTCCTGTAAGGTCATCGTAACGACCTCCACCGGCAATACTTCCAATAGATGCATCTTTTGCTTTTACTTCGAAAATGGCACCGGTGTAGTAATTTAGACCGCGGGCGAGCGTTAGATCAAATTCTATATTTGATGAAACGGGAACAGACTTTATATAATCAAAAACAGTTTCTACTTCAGCTATACCTTTTAATCCTGTTTCAGAAGCAGATAATATTTTCCTCAACTCTGTAAGTTTGGTAAAGGAATCACCTTTCAGAAAAATAATGGGTTGAAGTTTTTGAATTGCCTCATTAGATAAACCTTTTTCAGCAAGTTCTTTTTCAACTCCTCCTGTTCCAATTTTATCAATTTTATCAATAGCAATGGTAATATCAATTATTCTTTCAGCTTCACCAATTACTTCGGCAATGCCGGAAAGTATTTTACGATTGTTCAATTTAATTATTACATCTATTTTAAGATGAGCAAAAATATCATCTGTAATTTGAATAAGTTCAACTTCATTTAATAATGAATCGCTTCCAATCACATCTACATCGCATTGATAAAACTCACGGTAACGACCTTTCTGCGGACGGTCGGCACGCCACACAGGTTGTATCTGGTAGCGTTTAAAAGGAAAAGTAATTTCGTTCTGATGCATTACCACGTAACGGGCAAAAGGAACAGTGAGATCGTAACGGAGAGCTTTTTCAGAAATATATTTAATAATATCAGATGATTTTTTTTCTTTTAATGAATTTTCGGGTGTTTCAGAAAGGAAATCCCCTGAATTCAAAATTTTAAAAATTAGCCTGTCGCCTTCTTCTCCATATTTTCCAAGCAATGTGGAAAGGTTTTCCATTGCAGGGGTTTCTATTGGTTTGTAACCATAACGCTGAAATACGGAACGGATAGTATCAAAAATATAATTACGCCTAACCATTTCAGTTACTCCGAAATCGCGTGTTCCTTTAGTAATAGAAGGTTTCTGGTACGCCATAGAATTATTCTTAATCATACAAAAGTATGAATATTTTTATTTCCGCTGAACCATTTCGGGTAAATATTATTAGCCGTTGTGGGTAAAATAAATTATGATATTAAATAAATTACAAATGTATTTTGGGGGACTCTGAAAAACAATTTTAATCATCTCGCCAAAGTAACTCTTCCTATATATTGATGTTTTGGACCTTCTAACTCTTTTATCCTTATCAGGTAAACATATACACCAATAAGCATATCATCTTGTGTGCCATTATTATTAACGCTGCCATTCCATTTTTCTCCTATAGTTTTTGTTTGGTAGATTAAATTTCCCCAACGATCAAAAATATACATCTCAAAATGATCAGGGTCCCAATTCACTCCTTGAGGGAAAAAATAATCGTCAATTCCGTCGTCATCAGGGGTAAATGCATTTGGAATATAGACAGTAAATATATCCTTTACAATTATAGTATCAGTAGTTGTGTCAGTGCAACCATTATTATCTGTAACAATAAGTGTAGCCAGGAAAGTGCCAATATTTTCATAATCATGATTTATTTCTATTCCGTTACCATTTGAAGAGCCATCACCAAAATTCCATTGCCAGTTAACTATGGTTCCTGAAGAATTATCAACAAATGAAACAGGTCCTTCCATTATAGTAAGCACATTCGGATGCGCAGAAAAGTCGGCATCAGGTCCCGGAGTCTCTTGAATATTCACAGAAGTAGAATTAGAACATCCATTATTATCAGTAACTGTAACAGTATAGTTTCCCGCTGTAAGGCTTGTCGCAATTGAATCAGTTGAGCTGTTGCTCCACAAATAAGTGTATGGTGCATTTCCTTCGGAAGCTGTTACTTCAGCGGATCCGTTTGCCTGCTCGCATATTTCATTCTGAGAAGATGCAGTAACTATTGGTCTCGGGTCATTTTCTATCAAAATAGTAGAGGTTACAGTACATCCATTGTTATCTGTCATGGTTACATAATAAGTACCGGCAGTTAAATTAGCTGCAACCGCAGTTGTAGATACCGAAGGATTCCAGATATAAGAATAAGGTGGACTACCGATAGATGGTGTCAGAGTAATGGACCCACCGGAACCATTACAATTAGCGTCGTTGGCAACATAAGAGAAAGATGGTGTCGGGTTTACAGTTATTGTAACGTTATCTGTTCCTATACATCCGTAAATATCGGTTACTGTTAAGATATATGTGATTGTTGAAAGAGGTGTAACGGTATGTGATGGGCCACTTCCCAATCCACCACTCCAGTTGTATGTTAATGGACCTGTTCCGGCACTGGCAGATGCATCAAGTGTTGTGCTACTACCATTACAAATTGGCACGTCTGGTCCCGCATTAGCTGTAGGCAAAGGATTTAGAGTAACAATAACAGTATCTTTAGCAGTGCATCCCTGATCATTTGTTACGGTTACTGTATATGTTCCAGCTGTATTTACTAAAGGGGTGGAAGTTGTGTCACCTGATACTATTCCGGGTCCTGACCAGTTATATGTTGCTCCAGTATTCGTAGAGCTTGCACTTATTGTTCCGCTTGTAATGTTGCAGTTTAACATTAGCGGGGGACCCACCGTTAAGTTTACTCCATTAGTGATAGTCTGTGAAATAGTTGATGTAAGTCCTCCTGAATTAGTGATTGTAAGTTGTACCGTGTATGTACCTAATGAATTGTAAACATGTGTGGGGTTTTCTGCAGTTGATGTTTGTCCATCGCCAAAATCCCATAAATAACTTGTGATGGGTGTACTACTAATACTTGTATTTGTAAAATTAACTGATAGTCCGGAACAAGATGGTGCATTGAAGTCAGCAGAAATATTTATACAAACAGTTTGAACATTTTCACAAACTCCCGTGGAACTTCCAATACCCCAGTAAACATTAGGATTACCAAGAAATATATTACTTACTATATTATCGGAATATGAAATCATTAATGTTCCGTTAAACCATACCTTGAGAGTGGTTGTCGTTGCATCCCACTTTAGCCGGAAAGAATAATCAAGACCTGTTTCTATTTCCTGTGGAAAGCCGGCTGAAAGTGGAATTGAATATGGCACCAGTTCATTAGAAGAGCCATGATTAACATCTCCATTCTTACTCATAGACATATGGTCAAACGTTGGGTCTCCATTACTGGTATTTTGATAATCATCCATTATTACCCCAAGCGAAGGAAATATACCTTCAAAACCTATTCCTTGTCCTACTGATCCAACTCCACTGCTTACTTGTTGAAAAATAAATGAAATTCCATCTGCTCCACATGGCGGTAAATATTCATTTTCATTAGTAATGTTACCAAAATTTAATGTTAATGTTACATCAAATGAATTACTGAGATTTACTTCATGGATGTCCCAAACAGCACCATTTTGCCATGTGGTAGTTGTAAGTACAAAACAATTAGATCCAACTGATGTAGTTGCCCCTACCATATTAAATTGCCCCTTTGCATTAATAGTATTTAAGCATAATATTAAAATAGCAATTTTGAATATATTCAATTTATTTTTATAAAATTTTACCATATTTTAAATTTGATTTTATACCGAATAAATAAGTTGGGGGTTGATGAATTTAAGTTACAAACATAACTTTTTTCTTTGACAAATTAGAAACATTTCAATCATCTCACCAAGGTAACTCTTCCGATATATTCATGCTTAGGTCCTTCTAGTTCTTTTACCCTAATCAGGTAAACATATACATCTACAAATACATCATCCTGTGTGCCTTTATTATTAATAGTGCCATTCCATTTGTCTCCTATAGTATTTGTCTGGTAAATCAAATTTCCCCAACGATCGAAAATGTACATTTCATAATGGTTTGGATCCCAGTTTACTCCTTGTGGAAAAAAATAATCATTGATCCCGCTACCAGGAGCAAATGCATTAGGCACATAAAAAGTATAAATATCTTTTACTTTTATTGTATCAGTAGTCGTGTCTCTGCAGCCATTATTATCAGTAACCATAAGTGTTACCAGGTAAGTGCCGACATTATCATAACCATGACTTAATTCTTCGCCGCTGCCGTTCTGAGAACCATCACCAAAATTCCATTGCCAGTTAGTTACGGTTCCTGAAGAATTATCAACAAATGAAACAGGTCCGTCCATTATAGTAAGGACATTAGGACGTGCATAAAAGTCGGCATCAGGACCCGGGGTTTCATTAACTTTTATTGAAGTCGAACTAGTACATCCATTATCATCTGTAACTGTAACTGTATAGTTCCCTTCTGTTAAGCCTGTAACAGTTGAT